>JAYENH010000090.1:0-19428 GCA_034721995.1 Bacteroidota bacterium | reverse complement strand
TAATAATTGCCGGAATCATTTATGGTACTAAAAATTACCGCGACAATTTTCAGAATGGTATAATTACTTACGCCAGAGCACTCGGTACAGGAACATTGATTGTTCTGTTTGCAGGTGTTTTTCAGGGGCTATACACTTATGTCTTTGTAACCTTTGTTGATACCGAATACTTTGATAAAATAGTTGAGCAAACAATTATTGCTTCTCAGGAAAGAGGATTAAGTGATGATCAAATTGAGGCAACACTAAAAATGTCAAATATGATGCGTACACCTATAATATTATCAATTTCGACAATATTGGGTTCTGCATTTATGGGCTTTATTTTTTCATTGATCACTTCCATATTTCTTAAAAAAGAAGGCGATGGCTTTGAACAAGCTATGAGCGAAATAAATGAAAACAAGTAAAAATCAAACACATGGATATATCAATTATAATCCCATTATTAAATGAAGAAGAGTCGCTTAACGAGCTTTATTCTTGGATAAAATCAGTTTTAAACAGACAAAACCTGCATTATGAAGTAATATTTATTAATGATGGAAGCAGCGATAGTTCGTGGGATGTGATAGAAAAACTTGCATCGAGCGAGAAAAATGTAAAAGGAATTAATTTTCGCAGAAATCATGGTAAATCTGCTGCACTTTTTGTTGGTTTTAAAAAAGCTACAGGCAATGTAATAATTACTATGGATGCCGACTTGCAAGACAGCCCCGAAGAAATCCCTGAATTGTACCGGATGATAATGGTTGAAAATTACGATCTTGTATCGGGTTGGAAACAAAAGCGATTTGATCCTTTTTCTAAAACCATTCCAAGTAAATTTTTCAATTGGATAGCCCGAATAGTTTCCGGTATAAAACTCCACGATTTCAATTGTGGTTTAAAAGCATATCGTAACAATGTAATAAAGAATATCGAAGTTTATGGCGAAATGCACAGGTACATCCCTCTACTTGCCAAAGAGGCTGGATTTAATAGGATTGGAGAAAAAGTAGTTCAGCATCAGGAAAGAAAATACGGAGTATCAAAATTTGGGCTTGGACGCTTTTTTAAAGGTTTCCTCGATTTAATGTCGCTTAGTTTTATTTCGAAATTCGGGAAACGTCCTATGCACCTTTTTGGCACATTAGGCATTTTTATGTTTGTTGCCGGTTTTGTAGTTTCAATATGGGTTGTAGCATCTAAGATTTATCTTCAGTTCAATGGTTTTCCCTGGCGCGATGCAACCGAACAACCTCTTTTCTACATAGCCCTTATGTCTGCAATAATTGGGGTACAATTGTTTTTAACCGGGTTTATTGCCGAATTGGTTTCGCGTAGTTCAAACGAACGTAACAATTATCAAATCGAAGATGATATAGATGGAATACATGTGCAGAGAAAAGCAAGGCCACAGCAAAGACCTGTACAGCATAAAACACCGGTAAAACATGAGAACCAAAAAACTACAAATAGACCACAACATAAAGCAAAAAGTTCGCAAGCTCAACAGCAACACACAGGGCAACAAAATCGTAACAAAGCCAGAACTTCGATAGCCGAAAAACACAAACCCCAAAACCAAAATAAGCAAAACCATAACCGGCCACAAAACAGAAAACCAAACCCAAATCAGAAGTAGAGGGAGTGATGGAATGACAGATTAGTAGTGTAACTAAAGTGACAAAGTAGCACAATGACAATAAATAATGCAAAGCAAATAACACGAAGCAAATGACAGCGAAGCGTAATGACAATTAAATGATGATTAAACTCTCCCTGATAATCCCGGTTTTTAACAGACCGCAAGAAATCGACGAACTGCTCCAAAGCCTGACAACTCAATCCGCGAAAAACTTTGAAGTAGTTATTGTGGAGGATGGTTCGACAGAAAAATGCGATCACATTATTTCAAAATACTCCGGCGAACTTGATATAAAATATTTCTTCAAAAACAATTCCGGTCCGGGACAATCGCGAAATTATGGTGCAGAAAGGGCTGTCGGCGAGTATTTCATTTTTTTCGATTCAGATGTAATTGTTCCCGAAACGTATATCGAAATTGTAAATGCCGAACTCAATTCTGACTATGTCGATGCTTTTGGCGGACCCGATGCAGCACACCCCTCCTTCTCCCCTATCCAAAAGGCCATCAATTATTCGATGACCTCTTTTTTTACAACAGGAGGAATTCGGGGGGCGAAAAATTCGATGGAAAAATTCCACCCACGAAGTTTCAATATGGGAATTTCGCGGAAAGTTTTCGATGTTACAAAAGGGTTTTCCACTATGCGCTTTGGCGAAGACATAGACTTTAGCCTTCGCATAATGAAAGAAGGATTTTCGACCCGGCTATTTAACAATGCTTTTGTTTACCATAAGCGCAGAAACAATTTTCGAACTTTTTACAAGCAGGTAAATAACAGTGGAGTGGCCAGGATCAACCTTTTCAGGAGGCATCCTCAATCGCTAAAACCTGTACACCTGTTACCTGCCATTTTTGTTCTGGGCGAAGTTTTTCTTATTCTGATGTCTATATTTTTTACTACCTGGTTTTTACTGCCTTTAGGAGTTTTAGCTATATCAATGTTTGCAGATTCGAGCATCAAAAATAAAAGCATTAAAGTAGGATTGCTTTCTGTTGTTACCAGTTTCGAACAGCTTACTGCTTATGGGCTTGGTTTCCTAAAAGCCACATGGAAAAGGATAATCATGGGCAAAGACGAATTTCATAATTTCAAAAAGAATTTTTACAAATAATCAACTCCCCAAATCTACAATGGAACTTTCAATAATTATTTGTACTTACAACCGGGCACAATTTCTTCCCGATGCATTAGAAAGCCTTAAAAAACAAAAGCTTAAAAAAGATAAATTTGAAATTGTCTTAATCAACAATAATTCTACCGATGCTACCGAAAACATCAGCAAAATTTTTGAAAAACAGAATCCTGAATTAAATTTCCAATATCACAAGGAAACATCACAGGGTTTGTCGTATGCACGAAACAAAGGAATTGAAGTAGCAAAAGGAAAAATTATTGCATTTATCGACGATGATGCCATTGCAGAGCCGGATTATGCTGAAAATATTCTTAGAGTAACTGAAGAATTTCCCGATTATACCGGTTTTGGTGGCAAGGTTTCGCCAATTTATCCCAATAAAACCGAGCCTGTCTGGATGTCGAAATACATACAGGGGCTTGTGTCGAAAGTTGATTATGGCGAAAAAACCGGACCATTCGACAATAAAAAGTATCCCGTAGGTTGCAATATGATTTTCAGGCGTGAGGTTTTTGATGAGTTGGGGGCATTTAATGTTGATTTAAAATTCCGTAGCGACGATAAATTTATCTTTTTAAAACTTCGCGAGCATAAAAAGAATATCCTGTATGCGCCGACCATAGCTGTACATCACAATATAGATGCTTCGCGCCTTACTTACGATTTTATCGTAAAGCTTTGCATCCAGATTGGAGCTACAGAAAAAATAAGGTTAAAGAATAATTTTTATACTTTGTTTTCCAAATTCATCGAATATATCTGGAAACAGATTGCTTCTTTCATCCTATTCCTTATTTTTATTTTACAGGGAAAGAAACTTAAAGCTAAGTATATTATTATGGTGCGATGGTATATCCTGATTGGTTTTTTCAGAAATGCAGAATATATTCAGCAAAAATATGAGAAGTGATAAGTCGGAAGACCGAAGAGTGAAGACCGAAGAGTGAAGACCGAAGTCGGAAGTCGGAAGACCGAAAAGTGAAGACTGAAGAGTGAAGAGTGAAGAGTGAAGACCGAAGAGTGAAGACTGAAGACCGAAGAGTGAAGACTGAAGACGGAAGAGTGAAGACTGAAGACCGAAAAGTGAAGACTAAAGACTGAGGACTGAATACTTAGGACTGCTGACGGTTATTACCTGCGTATCCGATCCTTCGACTTTTTACGTTGCTTTTTTGTACGTCCCATTGCCTTGCGCTGGTACTTGCTTTTGCGGGTTTTCAAATGGAAATTAATTCCTGTGTTGAAAGAAATATAATGACTGCCCTGTACACCTTTTCCATAATCTTTATAAGGATCGGTGAGAAAGGTAAATTTCAATTCGTAATACCACGATTTTTTTCTCATTGGCAATTTACCACCAATTCCAAAATCAATAGTAAATTGAGTTGAAGCATAGTTTGCGCCATCAATATATTCCGGAGAATAATAATCCTGTGGATTAAAATTTGAAAGATTGTATGTTTGATCGTAATAAAGTATTCCAAGTCCGGCAATACCATAAAAACCTCTGGAATCAATGGGTACACCTACAAAATAGTAATGAAAATCGGAAAAAATATCAAAACTCAAAGCCTCTACAGAGTTTATTAAAGTGATATGGGGAGGCAAATTTGTGTTAGCATTCAGTTTATATGCTTTTATCTTGTCTTTCGAAATTACAGGTAAGAAATATGTTCCTCCAAAATTAAGCACTTTATTTTCCCAATCGAAACCAAATCGTAATTGCGGCCCAATGTGGATATTATCATCATTTGAATTTATAAAAGAATAGCCCGAACCTCCAAGTGCCATTGAGAACTGAGCATTCGACACAATAGGCAAAACACCTAAAAATATAATCAAAAAAGAAACTATAAACTTAATTTTCATACGATTTACCATTTTGAAATAATGATTTCGCTAAAGTAGTAAATTAATTTATTCAGAAAATAGTAAATAGAAATTGGAAATCAGATGTGAGAAATCCCCTTGACTAAAGTTTCGCGTAACAGACGGTGGACTGCTGACTGTGGACTGAAAACAGGGAACCGGCAAAAAATTCACCAGAACCACACTTTTATTTTTCTTGTTCGTCTTAACTTTATTAATTCAGGAAATCATTTAATTTACTGAATACAAGATTAATATGAAAAACATAATATTTAATTCAAATTGAATCTAACAAATCATCAATCATCAATCGTCAATCATCAATCGTCAATCGTCAATAAATATGGTTTTCTTTGCTTGATTAAAAAAAATGTAATGTCTGGTAAATATTTAAAAACAATAATATTTTTTCTGTTGATATCTACACAATCGGTCTGTGCTCAACAAAAATTCGATATCGCATGGTTGAAGAATCCACAGAAATATATGAGCGAACTGGAAGCTTGTTTTTCTTATTCCGAAATTGAAACCTACAAGCCAAAGGAATCAATCTATATTATTTTTTTACAGAATGGCTATGCCGAAGCTAATTTCCAAAATTCCAAAGCATGGATACCTGATGTTATAAACAGAAATGTAAAAGAGGTTACAATTATTTTCAGCAAATATCCATATTTTAAAGAAGACTGGATAACAAACTATTACTCTCTGCTTGCGAAGCGATTAATCAGCTTGTTCGAGTTGGATCCAAAATTAAACTCGAAATCGATTGAATGGAAATTATTAGTTCAAACCAATTGCAAAACAGAAAAAGATGCTTTGGGATTGTTGCATGGTATGGAAATAAAAAGCGAATATTTTTCATTGGATGAAATGGATAATTCAAAAGGGAACACAGATAAACCATATCCCGGCAATTCCTCCCTGCATGATTCAATTATAATGAAAGACATGGACAGGTATAAAGTTCCCGATGGATATTGGGAATTTCATTATGAGCAAGAAAAGCAATTGGAAAAATCGAAAAAATACCAACCCAAAAAAAGCAAGAAAAAAAGAAGGAAAGCACCGAAATGCCCGGATTTCTCAAAAAAGAAAAGGTTTAGGATATTTTGAAGTTTGAGTTTAAAGTTAAAAGTTCGCAACATTTATTCACTCCATAATTCTTTTTTGCTTTCGTATTCTAAATGGCCACAACTACGCCAAGCCTAAAGGAAAATACCGAGTTTCGTATTACTTGTCCTTTGTTTGGATGTACAGGTTCTTCAACTTCAATATCGGGATCGATCAACAGCAGGGGATTAAGTGGCTCTGGGTCTTCGCCTTTATAAACATTCAACAACCCCTGATAATACCTTGCCTCAAAAATAAGACTAACCGATGGGCCTCGTAAACCGGTTACCAATGGTGCAATAATTCCCAAGCCTCCAAGTACGCTAACATCATTTCCATAATTAGCTGTTGGAACTAAATCAATATCAGCAGTCCTTTTTATAACTACTTCATGATTAGCATCGAAATGGTCATATTCCATTTCCCCAATAATTTGAGCGGTTTTTAAGTAGCTAAAACAAGCACCTCCTGTAATATACCATTTAAAAACACGGCCAAAATGCAAATTTGCCATTATCGGAAAAGAGTAAAAATTCTGAATAAATTCTGCCTGAACATCTGTATTAAGAAGTCGGATGTCTGATATAGCAGGGATATAATATGCCTGCTTTGTCTGATCCTCGAAAAACATTCCTTGTTGTTCAACATTGAACTCAAATTGAAACGACCATCTGTCATTTTTTCTTAAATTTCCGCTTAAACCAAAGGAGCGTCCAAACCTAAATTGCGACTGGACTATACTTACATTAGCAATTGCAAAATTTCCCTGAAACAGAGTTTTACTAAAATTTGCACCTCCCCATAAGCCTACTGAATAATTTGTTAACACAGGTCTGGTTAAATGAATACCTGCTTTTTCAATATTTAATGGCGATTTCTCAGATGCAACCAGAGGAAGATCAATCGCCACGAAAACTAATATTATCAGTATTACAGAACTAATTTTTGCCATATTCATAAGGTCTATTCTTTTTGCACAAATATATATCTTTTACAGAAATAGTTTTCATGTTTGCATTAGGGTACGACAAATTCCACAATCTTAATAAAATGATTGTATCGGGATACTGACCGGAGTGATGGAGTATTGGAGTATAATGATAGTGAAACTAAACATCTTCAGATTTATCGGACAGGCCACTTCTGAAAAACATTCTT
Source organism: Bacteroidota bacterium (assembly GCA_034721995.1). Lineage (GTDB taxonomy): Bacteria > Bacteroidota > Bacteroidia > Bacteroidales > M50B96 > JAIOYV01. Next base: position 12,519 of record JAYENH010000090.1, on the reverse strand, counting down.
TGCGATTCCCTGTGGCCTTCTTGTGCATTTAACACTTTTTCCATTTTTGCCGAATCAATGGTTTTATCAAAATCAACTTCAATTTTTACAAGATAGGATATTTCTTCTGTATCAAAATCGATAGCATAAAAAAAAGCATTATTACCCATAGATATTTTTTTGGCATAATTAATTAAATCGCCAGGATACTTATCTCGAATTTGATCCTGAATTTCAAGAGTCAGCTTTTTATACGATACTATTAACTTCTTTTTCGGCATTATGAATTAATAAGCTGTGCGAAATTAATATATATTTTTTCATATATTTGTCTCACACCATAAAAAATAAACTATGAAAGCAGTAAAAGTAATTATTATCGCTCTGATTGTAACAGTGGGGCTTGTTTTAGTAGTAGCTGCCTTTTTACCAAAAAAGGCAAATTATGAAAAAACCCTGATAATTATGTCTTCCGAGAACACCATTTTCAACCAGGTAAATACCCTGAAAAACTGGGAAAAATGGTCTCCATTCAAATGTGATGATATGAAAACGGAGTATGAAGGGCCAAATTCAGGTGTTGATGCTAAGCAAATTTGGGAAAGCAAAGAAATGGGAAATGGCACTCTTACAATTTCCGAAAGCGTTCCTTTTTCATCAATTAAAACATTTATCGATTTTGGCAAACAAGGAACAGCCAGGGGAAACTGGTCGTTTATAAAAACCGATACTGGAGTAGAAGTTACATGGGCTATAGCTATGAACGATCTAAAGTGGCCAGTAGAGCGTATAAAAGGACTTATGTTATCTACAATGATGAAACCCTATTATACCAAAGGATTACAAAACCTAAAAGATACTTGCGAGGCTTTACCTGATTATTCGGGGGTAAAAGAAATTATTACAAAAGTCATTACTTCATATTCCATAAAAGACTCATGTATTATTTCTGATATCGGTGTGAAAATGGGCGAGATTTATGGAAAGTTATATAAGTTTATCATGAAAAATAAGCTGGAAATGAATGGCCCTCCATATTGTATATATCATACATGGAATCCTGAATCGTATATTCATCTCGAAGCAGCCATTCCTGTTTTCAATACAATTGGCGACAAAGGAGAAATCAAAATTTCGGGTATAAAAAAAGTGAAAGCCATTGAATACATGCACAATGGAGATTACGATAATATGGAAAAATCACACAACTTATTAGCAACGTATATTTACAATTGTGGATTTGAAATGGCAGGAGCGCCCTGGGAAGAATATATAACTGATCCATCGAAAGAAACTGATCCTGAAAAATGGCAAACACGTATTGTCTACCCAATCAAATAGTTAAACTTATTTTATGTTAAGTCATCGCAATTTTCTATAATTCATGCATCTTTGAAAATGATTAAAAATTTAAACTGTATTCTTAGAAAGTGTCGGGAGCAAGGCCTTTAAAACTTGAAAGTCAGGAGTGTCAACCCATCGGGATGACTAACTTGAAACTTGATAATAAGACAGTTATTGACGTTTTCTAAGAGACACTAATTCATTGATTGCTTTTTTTTTATTCTGAACAAATATAGCATGGCAAATAGTAAGACAAATAAACAAGGTATTAAAATATGGATGTGGTCAATTACCCTGATAATTATTGTTGGCATAATAATTACAGGAAAAAACAAATATGATGATATTTATAAATCAAATATAAATTTTCAAGACAACGAAACAACATATCTTTATATTCCAACAGGATCTACTTATAAGGATTTAGTTGATATTTTACAATCTGATCATATTTTAAGCGATACAGCTTCCTTTAAATGGGTGGCAGATAGAAAAAACCTGAAATCCCATGTTAATCCGGGTAGATATAAAATCACATCAATAATGAGTAACAACGATTTGGTTAATCTAATCCGCTCAGGCAAACAAACTACCATTCGTGTTTCGTTTATTAAAACACGCACCAAAGAAAACTTTGCAGGAAAAATCAGTCGTTTCATCGAAGCCGATTCATTATCAATACTAAAAGCAATTAAAAACGATAGCCTGATTAAAAATATTGGCTTTGACAAGAATACAATTATGTCGGTATTTATTCCCAATTCGTACGATTTTTACTGGAACACAACAGCCGATGTATTTATTAAAAGAATGTTTCAGGAATACAATAGGTTTTGGAACAACAAACGCTCAAAAAAAGTAAAAGAAATGGGAATGTTGAAAACCGACATCTCCACGCTCGCCTCAATTATCGAAGAAGAAACCAATAAGGATGATGAAAAAAAACGAATTGCCGGAGTATATTTAAACAGGCTCAATAAGCATATCCCATTACAAGCCGATCCTACAATCAAGTTTGCAGTTAATGATTTCAAAATAAAAAGAATTACTAAAAAGCTCCTGAAAACGAAATCACCTTATAATACATACAGACATGCAGGACTTCCTCCAGGCCCGATTTGTACTCCTTCTATTGCCTCAATTGATGCTGTACTTCATCACGAAGTTCACGAGTATTATTATTTTTGTGCAAAAGATGATTTTTCAGGCTATCACACCTTTTCAAAAACTCTGAAGCAACATAACCTTCAAGCCAGAAAATACCATAATGCACTTAATAAGAAAAGAATATATAAGTAAGCAGTTTTCAATCAGCAGTCCACAGTCAGCAATAGGCAGTCAGCAGTAGGAAGAATGATTTACATTGAATAGCAAGCGAATGACAACCGAACAATTGATAACTGAAGTCTGGAGACTGTAACCAGAAACTGTTAAAAACATTTAATTAAAATCGGACAAAAAGCAACTATATATTAACCACCCCGTCTACCACCCGAATCGTAGAGCATGTATGGATTTAACAAAGAAGGCAGATGTAGCCATTTTAATTGACAATTGCATTAGAGGAGACAGAAAAAGCCAGCAAACTTTATACAAAGAATTTTATGGTAAGATGCTGGTTGTGTGCATGAGGTACGCAAGCGATAAGAACGAAGCAAAAGACATTTTGCATGATGGATTTATTAAGGTTTTTAACAAATTAAAAAGTTTCAAAAACGAAGGTTCTTTGGAAGGTTGGATTCGACGCATTATGGTAAATAACTCAATTGACCATGTTAGGCGTAAGCGGGAAATTTTATTTGCAGAAGGTGATGATTTTACTATTGAAAAAGCTATAAAGGAATCGGAAACTGATGATTCGGAATTGTTCCTTAAGGAAAAGGCGGAAATTATCCTCAGCCTCATTCAAAAACTTAGCCCTGCTTATCGAACAGTATTTAATATGTATGTGATAGAAAACTATAAGCACAAAGAAATTGCCGAACATCTCAACATTAACATAGGCACATCGAAATCGAACTATGCAAAGGCAAAAATGAAACTTAGATTATTTTACAATGAATATATAGAAAAACATGATCAACAATAAAAACAATTTCGAAAATATAATAAAGAGTAAGATAGACAACTTAGAACTACCTTACAATCATGCCGATTGGCTTAAACTTGAATCAAAACTTCCTGCCGCCAATAATTCCGGCTTATCATTATCGACAATTGGAAAAATTGCAGCAATAATTGTAGTTTCTGCAATCATAGCCATTACTGTATTTTATAATCAACCCGAAAATAATAAAGAAGCTTTGTCTGACAATTCAATTATCAGTAATATAAATCCTGAAAACGACATAGACAAAAAGCAAATTGTTAATATTACTGATAATGAAAAAAGTAAACCTGTTGAAATAAAAAAGGAAATTAGTGCAAAAGAGCATAAGCAAACACCAGCAAATATTCAAAAGTCAATTGTAGAAAAAAATAATATCAAACAGCAAAAGAAATTAATACCCACAGAAAACAAAATTACCAAAATAGAACAAACAAGCGAAGCAAACAAAATACATGAATCTGTCATTTCCAATGCCGAATTCGATATTAGTTCACTTATTTCTTGTACGAATTTGGGCATTTCCTTTAATCCTGTCAATTATTCCGATAACATTAAATATATCTGGCATTTTGGAGATGGAACAACATCTAATTCACAAAAACCATTGCACAAGTATGAAGAACCAGGCATTTACAAAGCTACTCTAAATACAATAGATAATAGTACCGGAAGATCCTCCGAATGGTCGTTTCCTGAAAGCATTATAATAAATGCTGCGCCCGATGCAAGTTTCTCAATAAACAGTAATATAAACAATTACACTTTTACAGCCCTTTCCACTACTTATTTGCAAAACAAATGGCTAATAAATAAACATGTAATTACTAACATAAGCCAGATTGATAATGATTTTATTAAGTCGGGTGTATATAGAATTATCCACATTTGCGAAAATGATGCAGCCTGTATCGATACATCTTATCAAGATTTAGATATAAAAATAAAACATAAAATACTTATGCCCAATGCTTTCTCTCCAGATGGCGATGGAATAAATGATTTATTTGGACCAAATGAAGATTATTGTTCAGAATATCAATTCAATATGATGATCTTTAACAAGCTGGGAAATGTGATTTTCGAGAGTAATTCTGTTTATAATAAATGGAATGGAAGTATTACTGGATACAACAAGCCCGCTAAAACAGGAGTTTATGTATATAAAGTTGTAACAATCGACAAATACGGAAACAGTCAATCATTACAAGGAACAATAGCTCTATACAGAAATTATTAATAATTAAAATCCCTTTTATACTCTTCCATTTTTTGCCAAACTATAAGGAAATATATTTCTATTTATTAATATATTGACGCTTCAAATTACTTTTCACGACTATTCTTCTTCAAGTGGTAACTTTATTTAATAATATCAGTATTAAGCAAAATATTTACCGAATTGATTAAAATAATAAAAAAACGAATGTCTATTACACGATTTATTATGCCTAATATGATATGCATCTACTTGAAAATGATGAAATAAAAAGAATTCAATATTATTTTAACAATATGCAAACAATTTTTTTAGGTTTGTGGGGTAACCTTTTATACATAATAGGAATAAATAGTTGGAACTAAAAAAATATACAGAAGAAGAGGTTCTGGCAGGGGTTCTGGGAAACAGTAGCAAAATATTGCAATATGTTTACAAAGAGGCCTTTCCTGGTGTGAGGAGGTATATTTTAAATAATAGTGGAAATGATGAAGATGCAAAAGATATTTTTCAGGAATCTATTATTATTATATATAAAAAGCTGAAAAGCAAGAATTTAGTTCTGACATGTTCTTTAAAAGTTTATCTATACTCAGTGTGCAGGCTGCTCTGGCTCAAGCAATTAGAAAAAAAGAGGAGAAATGTTGAAGAAGTTAAAGTTGGAGAGTATCTGGTTGATATTGAAGAGGATATTTTCGAAATGACTGAACAAAACGAAAGATACAATCTATACCGCAATCATTTCGAGAAACTTAATAAAGACTGTAAAAAGATAATGAAACTATTTCTTGAAAAGGTTTCATTAAAAGAAATTGCAAAGATTATGGGGTACACAGAAAAATATGCAAAAAAACGTAAATTCAAATGTAAAGAAGCACTGGTAAAAAGTATACGAAACGACAACGAATTCAAAGAAATGCTATAAATGATTAATGATATGGATTATAAAGAAACAATTGAAATGTATCTAAACGGAGAGCTTAAAGGGGAGGCTCTAAAAAGCTTTTTAGATAAAATGGAAAGCAATCCACTTTATATGAAAGAGTTTACTATTAGAAAAGAAATTGAAGATGCTCTTTCTGAAACCGATGTAATAGAACTTAGAAGCAATTTAGAAAATATTCACACTACGTTTATTAGTACTAATCCCAAAGTACGGAAATTCGAATTTAATACTGCAAATTTTCGATGGCTACTTGTTGCCGCTTCACTTACACTAATTCTATTATCATCAGCAATATTATTTCTTTTGAATAGTAATTCATACTCAGCAAACAACTTGTATGGTATGTATTTCAACCACTACAATTCTGTTGATAATTTTCGTTCAGATGTAAATAATCCTAATGACATTTTAATTAAAGCATTTATTGAATACGACGATTATAAATATAAACAAGCTATTCCACTTTTTAAACAGGTTATTGAATTAGATAGAACAAATATTAAAAGTAGGTTTTTTGCAGGTATCTCATATATGGAAATAAATCAAGAGGAAGATGCAAGTGAATTATTTCAGTTTATAATAAATCATAATGATAATCTATTTATTGAGCAATCAGAATGGTATCTTGCATTATGCTTTTTAAAGACAGATCAAATGGCAATAGCTATTAAACATCTCAAAGCAATAGCAAATAATCAGGGACATTTTTTCAAAGCGAAAGCATCGGAAATTTTAGAACTACTATAAAAGAAATATAATCTGTAAAAAAGCCTCCTATGCAAGGAGGCTTTTTTTTTACTCCTATTTAGAAATACTTAGTGAATTGACAACTTATAAAAGCATCGAATGAGAATAAACAAATAAACATACTGTTTCTATTACATACTTTAGGTACTTTTAATTTACTATCTCAATTTTGTCTATAATCTTTATAATGAAGATTGTTTTCTTTTTCTTTGAACAATAATAAATGTAATAATTAAAAGAAAGCCTCCCAGAATAAAATTCAAGTAATTGTTTCTCTTTCTAAAAACAGGGCTGTTATCTCCAATAATCACATATTCTGCCCAGAAATACGGATGCGAATGAAGGAGGTCAGCTGTTTTAAGATAATCAAGTTTAGCCTGGCGGAGAGATTCATCTATTGAATTACCCAATAAAAGGTATTTGTAAAAATCAATCATTATTCCTGAGCCTGCATTATCCTCAACAGGCCAAAGTGTCATTACCACACTTGGGCAACCTGCGTAAATAAAACTTCGGGCAAAACTCATAACCCCTTCTCCTTTTCGAACTTTTCCATCGCCTGTATTACATGCACTTAAAACCGATAATTGTGCAGGAATACTCATATTATACACTTCATAGGCATACAAGAACCTATCATTTAACGAATCATCTCCTTGTGAAAAAACAAGCCGGGAAAACATAGGATCATGGTTTTCGATTATTGCATGCATTGCCAGATGTAAAACCTTAAACTCATCTTTTTGTAAAATGAAATTTGCTTCAGTAGCTAATGAGTCATTAAATATTTCACCATTTGTTTGCTTTACAATTGAACTCGCTTCCTCATAAGCTTTTGGCAGAGGAAATAAAACAAATTGATTGCCATCGGAATTTATACTATTATTTATTTCGTTGCCATAATTTGGAGCAAAAGCAACTAATTTTGCTTTCGCTTTTCTTATTTCTCTATTATCTTCTAATAACAGTGTTGCCGAATAAGCGTATGATATGGAATACGCTCTTATTAAATACGCTAAGTTCCTGTAATTGCTTCCTTTATTATCAGATTTCGTATCTATTAATATCTCAAATGGAATATAGGACAATGCTTCATCTACCGAAATAATAAGCTGTCTGCCTATCAGTTTATCTTTTATTGGGGCAATTAATTTTGATCCCAGATATGATGAAGCCTCTTTGAAAGCAATAAAATCTTTGCTACCAAGCAAATTAAAATCAACTCTGGTTAATGAACTTATAATTGTTTGTGTTTGTGTCCGAAAGCTTTTATCAATGGGTATACTAAAAACTTCAAACATTTTATTGTTGATTATAAAAATCAAAATATCATTGTTGGTTTTCACATATTCAATAAAATTAATGCTATCGGGAAGAAAATCCATTATTTTCCCAGGCATTACAACCTTACTATCATATTTCAGGCTATAATAATTTGGATACTCTTTTTCAAAAAACCTTACCAAATCGTCATGCCGATTTGTCAATTTGAAAAAGATGTTTTCAAGACTATCTATTAATACTGTGTTATTGGTTTCTTTTTGCTTTTCCTCAAATACTTTTTTTCTGTAAATATCGATTTCTCTCCGGATATTTGTTTCTTCCGCTGACAAGCTATCAGGAATTCCTCCAAATCTCCCTGCTTTAATGCTACGTATTGATGCTAGAAGGTTTGCAGCTTTACCTCTCTCAGCTAATTCAAAAGCCAGGTTTTTATAATATGCATCATTTGTTAATTGATGTAATTTAATAGCCAATTCAAGTGTAGTTATAAATGTATTCTTTTCATTTGCAGACAAAAACAACTTACTTTCCTCATCTAAAAAACTAAGCCTTAACTTGTCGATCATTGCCAGTGCTGACTTATAATACTCCATTGAAGCTTTCAGTGTATCCAGGCTATTGTCTTTTAAAATCCCAGATTTATTTAATTCTTTAGCTTTATCCTTATAGAGTTTGGCAAGTGATACTGATATTTGATTATCTTCAACCATAGGACAAACTAAAACATCATTACTTATTTCCTTCTGTAAATAATTAGATAAAGCTTTATGATAATAGAACAAAGCACTGTCAGGTTTACTAATCTTCGAATAATATAAAGCGTAATTCATGTAGCAATTGCCCAAAAGAAATTGCTCCCTTACAAGGCTATCTAATACTAATTTCGTGGCTTTTTCAATATATTTCAATCCTTTAGAAAAGTCCTCTTTTACAAAATATAAAGAGCCTAATCCCTGATATGTTTTAACAATTTCCAAAGAATTTCCATTGTAGGATTCTTTCAAAATATCCAATTTCTTTAATTGATATTTTTCAGCTTGTTCAAAATTGCGAATTGCATGATAACTATTTGCGCAATTGCCATATAAAACAGCCAATTTCATATTTCTCTTATGCGAAAAATATTCTATGCTTTTATTAAAGGATTCAAGTGCTGCATCATAATCTAACATACTTTTTTGAATTAAGCCTAAGTTGTTATAAGCCTTAGGTATTGTATAAGGAGGCAATTTCTTTATCCTGGAATACTCGAAAATGGCATTATCAATATATGATCTTGCTTTCTCATAATCTCCTTTGCTTCTATATATGAATGAAATCCCTGAATATATTCTGGCCCTTAAGCTTCTTGAAGGTCTTTGTTGTTCAATCTTTTCAGCTATTAAGTAAACTTCCAGTGCACGATCATATTCATTTGCATTCTTATACAAAACACCTAAAGTATAAAACGATCTCTCTATTCCCTGTGGATAATGATTTACGGAATCTTGGCGGACCTGTATGGATTTAGATAAATAATCTATCGCTTCATTGTATTTCCCTTTCATGCCAAGAAGATTTGCAAGGTTCACCAAAACCTTAGAGTATTCATAAGGATGGTGTCGATTTTTCAGATAAAAGGATATTGATTCTTCATATTTATAAATTGCTTTATCTATATTTCCTAATTTGTAATATGAGCTTCCAGCAATGTTATGTGTGAAAAATAGAATTGAATCACGAAAAGCTATATCACTTAGCTCATAAAATAATGTTTGCTCTGTAATAGATATGCTGATATTAAATTCATTTCTTTTGTATTGTAACCAACTAAGAATATATTGATAATACAGTTTCTGCTTTTCAATGTTATAGCTTAAATTAACTAAATTATCTTTTGCAGAATTTAATGCAAGCTCGGCCTTGCTAATATCGTTCAAACAAATGTAACAATTTGCAAGATAGCTATAACACTGTGAATGATAGTTCATTTGATTATCAGAACCTAAACTATCTATTGTTTTTTCCAAATAATCAATAGCCTTTGTATATTTTTGGTGATACAAAAGAGAAATTACATGATTATCAATTTTCTTTTCAAAATTGGAAGACATAGCATTATTATCTGACACAATGATGATTAAAATAATAAGTATAAGCTTTAAACAATTAGAATTCATCAAAATTTTGTTTTTTATCAAAAGAAACATAATAAAATCATAACTTTTTTAAGGAAACCCCGTATGACAAGATAAATTTTCATAATCAAAAATAATATAATTTGAAAGATTAAAGAAGCAAAATAAGGGAATTAAATAATATTTTAAACCTAAAACCTTAAAAGAACAGGAGTAAAGGATAAGAAAAAAAATAGCAAAATAGAAAAATGAGATAGAAATACAATAATAATATACTAATTCGATAGAGATAATATAATAATAATTTAAAATTTTATGACCATGAGAAATTTAGACCAAATGACAAAAGAAAACACTTATTTTCTTTCAATCAATGAATTACTTTGTATCAAAGGCGGAACAAATGATAATGATCCTCCTCCACCCAAGAAAGACCCTGAGGATGACAGAGAATTTATTACTGAAGATACTGATTTTGATTTTTGGTTAGAACCTGAAGTTTAAGCTAAAAGATATCTTTAAATTTTTACATTATTAATCTTAAAACTAATTTACTATGATAACCTTAAAAAATATCTCGACACAAGAACACAGTTCAAAATTCTACACATTATCATTTTCTGAATTACTAAGTATCAAAGGCGGAACAAATGACAATGATCCTCCTCCACCCAAGAAAGACCCTGAGGATGACAGAGAATTTATTACTGAAGATACTGATTTTGATTTTTGGTTAGAACCTGAAGTTTAATTCTCTTTTTGAAAAATAATATAACAAAAATAATATAACAAAAATAAAATAACAAGATGAATACAAAAACTATAACCTTCTGACACATCAGAACATATAGGCTTTTATTTACTGAATACTGATCCTAATCCGTTCAGTTAGTTCAGTTGGAACAAATATTTCCTGAAATTTTCATGAGATTGTTGGGTAACCTTTCATAAGATTGAGTAATACAATAGTGGATTCAATTTTATAAAAGGATATTTGTATTATGTCAACTGAGCAACATAAACCAACACAAGAAGAACTGGAACAGAGGATCAGGGACTTAGAGAAAGAAAATGCTCATTATAGAAACTACCCCTCAGCTTTTCTTCGCAATGTTTCGCATGAACTTCGCACGCCAATGAATTCTATCATTGGATTTTCAGGGCTTCTAAATGATCCGGGTTTTACTCACGAAGAAAAAGAAGAATTTATTTCTACTATTAGAAAAAGCAGTTTTTCTCTTTTATCTATGATTGAAAAACTTTTAGATTTAGCTCAGATTGAAAATGGCCAATTGGTTTATCAGGAATCCGAATGTAACTTAGCTACTCTTTTATCAGAATTATATGCAAAATTGGATAAATCCCGAACAAAGACCTCAAAGCAAAATGTATTACTAAACACAAACGGAAAGCTTCTATCGACTGAAAATATTATACTTACCGATGGAATAAAATTAAAGAACCTTCTTTCAAACATACTTGATAATGCAATAAAATTCACCGATTCTGGACAAATCAACTTTGGATATACAACTTCAAACGATAAAATCACATTTTATGTAATTGATACGGGTCAGGGTATCTCTCAAGGAAAACAATCCAAAATATTTGACAAATTCAATCAGGTTAGTATTGCAACAAATCAGATTAGTAATGGAATAGGCATGGGACTTGCAATATCAAAAGGCATTGCAGAGTTCCTCGGTGGAAAAATTTGGTTTGAGTCATCAGAAGGAAACGGAACTTCATTCTTTTTTGAAATGCCAATGAAAAAAGAAAAAAAAAGATTTCAGCCAGAATTAAATATCCCCAAGCGTAGCCTTTATTATTCAGCAAGTTAAGAACACCCCCATAGCTATTTATATCTATCAATAAAATATCCCGGTTATAAAATTCCGGGATTTTTTTTGTATTAATTTTTATGAATTGCTCATTATTGCCTATATTTTGCTAAATATGTCGATAAAATTTGTTATTCTTGTGTAAAAAAAAATGCATAATAATAAATATGGCTGCTTTTCCTTATTATAAACAACATGACGCAATGGATTGCGGACCCAGTTGCCTTCGCATGATTGCCAAACATTATGGCAAAAGTATTTCGTTGCAGAAAATCAGGGATTTAAGCCACATTTCCCGCGAAGGCGTTTCTCTACTTGGAATTAGTGAAGCTGCCGAAGAGCTGGGGTTTCACACAGTTGGAACACGCATTAGCTTCGACCAGTTAAAAAAAGAAGTTCCACTTCCCTGCATTGTGCATTGGCAGCAAAACCATTTTGTAGTAGTATACAAGATTAAAAAAAACACTATTTATGTTGCCGACCCTGCTCATTCTCTTATAAAATATTCAACCGAAGAATTTATTAAGCAATGGGCATCAACTGAAGTTGATGAAGTAAAGCAAGGCATTTGTCTACTTTTGGAACCCACACCAACATTCAATACTTCTGACGATTCGATTGACGAAAAACACGATAAAACAGGATTTAGTTTTCTTTTATCGTATTTAGGTCAATACAAAAAATTACTGGGTCAACTTATAATTGGAATGGTATTCGGTAGCCTTATACAATTGATCTTTCCTTTTCTAACCCAATCGATTGTAGATTTTGGGATAAGTAACCTCGATCTGGATTTTATTAATCTTGTATTAATAGCACAACTTGTACTTTTTATTAGCCGAATGTCGGTTGATTTAATACGTAGTTGGATACTTTTACATATAGGATCTCGTGTTAATATTGCTCTTATCTCCGATTTTCTTATTAAATTAATG
>JAYENH010000089.1:0-5311 GCA_034721995.1 Bacteroidota bacterium | reverse complement strand
GTAATGACCGGGGTCTGTAAGTTTTAGCGGAACTTCATATTCGTAGTAGTTTCGTTTATAATCAGACCCGAGGCGGATAAAAACCCGCAGGTCATCATCATACAAAATATCATCCAAAGCTTCGGCGTGTACCTCTAATTTTAATCGCTTATACTGCCTGATATCCATATCGACATTTCGATATGCCGCACGGGCATCACCATCTTCCAGGTCGATAACCCTAAGTACAATCGACTGTTCGTTCAACTGGCGCAATTGTGGATTTGTAGGATCTATTACCCTGTCGATGCCCGGTGGCAGTATATAATTTACAGGTGTGCGTGAGCCATTTTCTTCGATATTAACTGCCGAAACATCGAAAGAGGCATTAACCGGTTGAGGACTTGGCTCGTATTCGCCCGGCCCGCGAAGGCTAAGGTTATATTTGCGCCATTCGCCACGAACCAGGTCCATCCTGGCAAAACGGAGTACCACTTCATCTTCGAAATTGTGTAAAAACATCCTGAGAAAACGGATCGATTTAAAATCGGATATTGAACCTACAACCTGATCGGGTTCGTAAATAGGTACTTTAAACTGATACCATTTTACTTCGCCCTGTTTTCCATTCTTTAGATTAACCGTTGCTTTAACAATATCATTAATATATTTTCTGTCGTGCCGCAGGTTTTGGTATGTTATAGGTATCACATACTGATAATAACTCTCGACTTCGCTAAGTGTATTATCGTGGTTTATATCCTCTACATCGGGAATAGTGGTAGCAGTTGTAGGATAATCTTCGTCCGATTGTTCCGAGGCAGGGGAGTTCCCTTCGTTATTATTGAATTTTTTATAACGATCCAGGATACTTAATAGCTGTGAATCGTAGTCACCGCCCCTGAAATAGTGGTAATCATCGTTCGAGGGGTCATCATATATTTGCTCATAAACTTCCTGGTTTATTTCGCCAATACTATAAAGCGAATCAATTTGTTCAAGATAATCAGCAAAGAAACTTTGCTCGTCGCCAAACTCGCTCGAAAGGCCATCGAAACCCACATCCTGATAAGGCCGTCCATCAATATTGTTATCAAAAGCATTAACAAGAGATTGAACCAGGGGAACGCGCCCCCACGTTGTTGTGTCGACAAAAGCATCTTCAATATTATCGGATGTAGGATATCCATTTTCGAATGCTTTGCGCGAGTCTTTTAAAATATCTTCCGAAATATTACCAAGATTGAAATACAGATTACCTCCTGTGTGCGAACTGTCGGCATCTTCGGCAAATGGGTCCATCAACCAAAACTCAATGAATTCGATATTTGCCGCCTCAAAATCGCTTGTTGATAGTTTTCGCATAATACCGCCCCAGCGGGTTTCGGGATTCTCTAATTTGGCTTCTCCATCATCAGTTAAACCATCGGAGTATGTTGTTGGTGTAGTTTCGTAGTTGTATGGGCCACGTTCTTCGGGGTAAAAACTAATGTTAAGAACAGGGATGTTTGTTGGGATTCCATTTGGTGTTTCTTTATTCGGAAATATTTCTTTTTCAAAAATCTCGCGTACAAAATGCGACGACTGTTGCTCTGTATCGTTTTCAATATGTCCGGGCGTAGTGTTGTTATTTCTGAGGAACAAAGGATCGATATTATACCATGCAATTCGGGCACGGTTAAAACCATAAGCCCTGTTGTTGTTTAGCTTTGCTTCGGGAAACAGGTTGTCCTGCATTTGGGGTGTACTTGCCAAAACCCATGCGCCAATGGTTTTTATATCTATCGAAGTTTTACTTCCTTCGAAGTCATCGATATAAGAAACGCCGTTTTTATCTATGGCTTTTGAATGGCCCGGTATCAGCTGGGCAAATTCACCATACATGGTAATGGTCGATTTTTCTTTGGTTTCGATGAAAGGTATTTTATCGATCATTTTTGTAATGAAGGGAGCTTCGGTCCGGTAATTTCCATCGATGCCCCAAATGGTGTTTGAGATAGGTTCGTCGCCAATATTCACTTTCGATGTCAATGGCCGTTCGGTAAGGTTTAAAATTGTAGCTCCAACATTAAGATCATTATTAAAACGATAATCGAAATGTGTACCCAAAAGTGTTTTCGACTGGATGTTGAACATCGAGTTGCTTTCGAGCGAAATGTTAATTGGTGTTCCCGATTCCAATAAACCCATATTGATAATTTTTACCCGCCCCAGAGTGTAATCAACAGTATAGTCTTGGTTTTCGGTAAGCTGCATTCCTCCGGCAGTAACTTTTACCGAGCCTTGCGGTACGTTAAGGGCATTTAGCGAAATTTCCGAACTCGACGAGGATTGGTAAGTACCGGCAAGATAAAACTTGTTTTTTTCAGATTGATTGGCGGCAGTTGTTTTTGTCGAATCGTACAAAGCTTCATAAACATATTTGTCGGCAACAGCATCGTTGTCGGGGTCGCCTGCCGTAATTTTTTTGCGGAGGTAAGCTCCAAAAGGTTCGCGTACAGGAAAAATAATCCGCCCGTTCGATGGATTTATGGTGATGCCCGTAACAAAGTCGAAAAATCCGTCGGGCGATGGGTCTAAGTTTGAGTTCAGGTTATCGAGATTAAGTGCCTGTAATAAAGGCATACCGTTTATTCCTCCATCATCGGGTTTTGGCCCTTCGGCAATATAGTTGATCGATGTACCTGTCAGGTCGTTTTGGTACATCACATTTAGAATAAAATCCTTTGGGTTTACCTGATAAGCACCAATAGCGTAAATGTTTTTCATCATCAGCTCCCAGGTTGGGCTTATGCGGGTTTGTACGGGCGTGCTTTGTATTTTTATTGTTGGCGATAAATATGTTCCTTTCAGTAATTTCAGAATAAGTGCAGCAGGATCGGCAGGAGCCTCCGACGAAAATTCCCCAACCTGATAGGTTTTGCCGAGAACAGTGTATTCAAAAGCAACTGCAAGTACTTCATCGGCATTTAATGCTGAATTAATAGAGAGATATCCAAGATTTGCATTCAGGGTATATTCCGATTGGTTTAATTTACGGGCTTTTTCAACTTTTTCGTAATCTTGTCCGGGCAGGAAATATGCATTTATAAATTCATTTGTTCCTAAAATTGAAGACACCTGACTTACTTCCCTGATACCGGCATAAGTAGTTGTCATTTTATTGTACAGGTCGTTTGTTTCGTTATCAGGATAAACTGATGCGCCATTGAATACCGCCCAAATTTCGTTGAAAATATTCGAGTTTCCGTCGTACATCCCGTATTCAGGATTTGTTGGGTTGTTGTATTTTCCTTCGCCAAGGTCGAGAAATGCAACAAAGTTACGTGCTTCGGTAAAATTTCCACTTTTGTTGGTTACCCAAACTTCAATCTTGTTAATAGTTATTCCCGACGATATTATTGGCATTGTACGAAGCGATTCGTCGTAGCGATCTTTAAAATATTGCGACAGGAAAAAGTGTTTGTTGGCTTCGTACTCATCGCCCCAAACCTCGAAATCCTGGAGTTGAGCACCACCTTCAACAGTTATGTTGGATGATTCACCCTTCTGTTGCGAAAACACGGAGGTTATTCTCAGTTTTCCAAATTTAAGCTCGGTCTTCAATCCGAATAAGCTCTGGCTACCGGTAATCAAAGTTCCCGACAAAGGAAGTGTAACGTCGCCCGCTTCAACAATTTGAACAATTTCATCCTCTTTACCTTCGTAGCGCAGGTTCATTTTATTTTCGAAATCGAAGGTCGATTCGGTATTGTAGTTGGTCTGAATGCGCATTTTGTCGCCAATCTGACCGGTTACGTTCATCTGTATTTTTTCCTGAAAATCGAAAGTAGTCGTACGCCGCAATTTTACAGGCAGCGAAGGATTGTCAGTTTTTTGAATGTTAATACCAAATATCAATTCAGCCGATCCTTGTGGTTGTATATTTATGGTGTTGCTACCAAAAAGCTGATCGAAGATTTCGCCTCCGATATGTAATTTTGGAATCAGAGACGTTTGATTTGCAAAGCTTTCGCCACGGGAGCGTTCGCGAAAATAATCGCGTGCCGACTTATCGAAGTCATATTTTATGTATTCTTCGATTGTCATAGAACTTGGGCGACGGTAATCTAAATCTCCAATCTTTTGTTTGAAAATATATTCTCCTGTTACAGGATCGAATTCAACAGTAGAAGTAATATTCGAAGGCAAACTTAAATCGAGGCCTGATGGTTCGTCGTCGAAATTATCAATTGGGTAATTGCTCTCGTCGTCAAAATGATATTGTAGGTCTGTGTCGCCGGTATCGGGACTAAATATCAAAACCTCATAAAGGTTTTCATTAAACGAAAAATCGTTTGTTAAATCAAGCTTTTTATTAACCCGATTGGCCAATAAACCCGAAATAAATAAACTTGAAATTATTATTATTGTTAAGTACCTTACAATCCCTTTCAAAACCTATTATATCTTTTTCAATTGAAACTATGCTACCACTTACTAAAAAAAAACCACTAAGCTATAATTGCTTTAGTGCTCTCTTTATCAATTGTTCTACGCTGAGGTCTTTTTCCTGCTTTATAATTTTCGCCAATGCTTTTTCAACCGCAGCCTTGCCAAATCCCAACATAATTAATGCTGATAACGCTTCTTCTTTTATTGTATTGCTTGCATCAGTAAAAATTTCGATGTGCTCATCGGCTTTACCAATTTTATCTTTTAGATCGATGATAATACGCTGTGCCGTTTTCGCCCCGATGCCTTTTACGCTTTTTAGTAAATCTACATCTCCCGATAGAATTGCATTCTTGGTTTCGTCGGGCGACATCGACGATAAAATCATCCTTGCCGTGTTCGGGCCAATTCCCGAAACCGAAATCAGATTCCTGAAAATATCGCGTTCAACTTCGGTGTAGAAACCAAAAAGCGAATGGGCATCTTCGCGTATAACTTCATGAATAAAAAGCCTGCAATGTTCTTTATCCTGTACCGCTGAAAAAGTATGCAACGAGATATTAATAAAATAAGCCAATCCCGTGTTTTCCAAAACCGCATAAGCCGGAGTAATCTTAAAGAGTTTTCCCTGAATGAATTCAAACATATATTTTCAAAAAAAAATGAGCCGCAAAAGTAGTAAAAAAAGTATGAGTTTCGGGTACGGGATTTTAAGGGGCTGTACTATAATTATCCCCTTTGCTAAATTGTTTTCTATCGGGTTATAGGCGCAGGAGAATTAATAATGCCGGAAATGATGGAGCGAGGGTGCGAGGGAGTGATAGGGTGATAGGGTGATGGAGCGAGGGAGTGATGGAGTGATGGAGTGATGGAGTGATGGAGTGATGGAGTGATGGAG
>JAYENH010000088.1:0-5338 GCA_034721995.1 Bacteroidota bacterium | reverse complement strand
AATAAATATAGCAAAGTTAATTTTCCTCATCTTCTATATCATCTTCGGCATAAGGGTCTTTATAAACAGGTGCTGCTTTCGGGGCCAGCTTGGTTTCAAAATCGTCGGATAAAATCTGGAACTGAGTACGACGGTTTATCTGGTCGGCGACATCTTTTTGCTCTTTGCTTCCGAGGTCATCAATATAATCTTCACTTAAAATATCCCCATCTTTCAGAAATGAATGTTGAGCTGCATGTTTTGCACTTACAGTGTGTGGTATAGATTCGCCATAGCCTTTCCAGGTAAGCCTTTCCTTTTCTATCCCTTTTGAAACAAGATAATCGACAACCGACTTTGCCCTTCTGTTCGACAAAACATTATTAGATTCGTCGTTGCCAACCCTGTCGGTATGCGACATTAATTCTACAGTAATTTTAATATTATCTTCGAGGAACATTACCAGGCTGTCCATTGCAACCATCGACTCGGGCCGCAATGTTGCTTTATTGAAATCGTAGAAAATATCAGGAATATCAATAGCCGTCATCAATGGAATTAATTCTAATACAATGTTCGATGTCCAGTATTTATTTTCGTTTACGCCTTTGGTCGAAAATTCAAATTTGTTCAGCAAATAACCGTCAACAATAGCCGAAACAGTATAATCACCATCCTCAGGAATATTTTTAAAAAGATAGGAACCATCTGCTTCTGAATCCATTTCCAACATAAAACCGTTATCGCCAAGCAATTTAACTTTGGCCCCAACAATAGGAGTATCGTCTTTTGACTTGACAATTAAGCCTCCTGATGAAAATTTCAGGGCAGGGATTTCCCAATAATAAATATCGAAACTACCTTTTCCGCCTGAGCGTTTCGATGCAAAGAAACCTTCGGGGCGTTTTCGCTGACGGATAAAACCTACATCATCGGTAGATGTGTTGATTGGGTACTGCATATTTTTCACCTCCCACTTTCCGTCTTTCTGGAGTTTGGCCTCGAAAATATCGTGTCCGCCCATGCCGAGGTGCTGATTGGATGAAAAATAAAGTGTGCTGTCGTCATGAGTAAAAGGATAACTTTCGGTTCCGAATGTATTTATTTCTGGACCTAAATTTATGGGATCGCCAAAATTCTTGGTTCTCTTAGGCCGCTTTACCATCCAAATATCCATATCGCCATATCCTCCCGGAAGGTCTGCTACAAAATAAAGTGTTTTTTCATCTTGCGACAGTGTCGGATATTTTATGGAAACGCTATCGGGGCCAATCGGAATTTCTGTTGGGTCGCCCCAGCCAAGGCCTCTTTTTTTTGCCGTGTAAATCCTGCATCCAAGGTTCTCTCGTTTATCAAAAGGGCAACGGGAAAAATACAAAGTATTGGCTCGTTTATTAAGGCATGTCCCACCTTCCGAAAACTCAGTATTAACAGGAGGGCCTACCGGAACCGGGATGCTCCATTTTCCTTTCCTGTCAAGGCTTGTCATAAATATATCGGTGTAATTAATACCTGTGTATTTGTCGAGTTTGTCGCCAATTGCCCCTTCGCGAGAGCTTGTAAAATAAACTATCTTGTAATCTTTTTTGGCATAAGCTGGTGCAAAATCAGCTTCGCTATCATTGAAATAAGCCATAGCTTCAACTTCATGCCGGGTAGGATTTTTTTTCCAAACAGCTGCCAACTCACACGATTCTACTCCATAAGGGCCTCTATCGTCGTTTGGAACTTTTTCTACATATTTCTTATATTGAACAACTGCATCTTCGTAGTCCTCGTTCATCTTTAGCATATCTGCATATCTAAGGTAAACAACCGGATCGCCATAATGCCTTTTTATTGCTTTCAGATACCAGACTTCGGCTACTCTTGAGTTCTTCATGTTATTGTAACACTCAGCTACCATGAAAGTTACTTCGGCTTTTAATTTTTTATCACTTTTGATTTTGGTATAACCATCTCTCAGGTAATCCTTGGCCAACTGCCATTCACCATACTCAAAGTATTCCATACCTTTTATAACATCCTTTGGTTGGGCAATACTACTTGATACCGAAATTACAAACACAAAAAGTGCAATTATTATTTTCAAACTTCTCATAACTAATCTATTATTTTAGCAAATGAATTGGCGTAAAAATACTATTTTTCCCTAAAACAAAAAATACAATTATGTTGTACCACTGTTGTTTTTGTTTAGGCATAAATTTTTAAACGAAAAGTGAATAAATAAATTATTCGGAAGTTGCATCTTTATAATATGATTGTATTTTTTATTAAAATTACGACAAATCCAATTTATGGGACAAAACAACTAATAACCTGAATATCAAATGCAGGATATGGAGCTTGGAAACTGCCTGCTGAAGACTGTTTACCGGAGACCGGGATTTAATGTATCGGAATAAAATTTCTCAAAATCGCATCTGATTTCATCCCTTACACGGCGGTATACTCCCAGTACATATTCCGGGTTGCCGGTAGCAGCAACGGGGTCGTCGAAGCCAATATGGAGGCGGTTTTTTACATTGCCTGTAAAAACCGGACAAATTTCCTTTGCCCCATCGCACACGGTAATTACATAATTCCAGGGCTGGTCGATATATTCCTCAACCTGGTTGGCTTTGTTGCCTTTGATATCGATACCAATTTCGGCCATTACCTTTACGGCATTCGGATTAACAATGCTGCCTGCTTTAGTCCCGGCTGAAAAAACTTCGAGCCTGTTGTCGAACGAATTCAGGAAACCATGTGCCATTTGGCTACGGCAGGTATTTCCGGTACAAAGAATTAGGATTCTCATTTAGTTCAAATTTAGTACTATCATATAAATATTACTCCCCGAAAAAAACGGGGCAGGCAGTGTTTTTTTTGCAAAACATTTCTTTTATCAGGCAAGATTGAAAGGATTGAATTAAAGATTGAATTCTGTTCTCAATCTTGTGAAATTTATTTTCCACTTTGCCATGACAGTATACTCAACAATTAATTCACATTTGTGTTTAACCTCAATCCAAATATAACCAAAAGATAAATTCCGACAGTATTGTAATAAATTTCCCATTACTAATATCATAGCAATATGAAATTTAACCACAGATTTATCAGAGAAATATCACAGAGTTACATAGAGGAAAAAGTGTAAATTACTTTTAGTGGTATATGAAAAATACCTTTATAGAGTTCTGATCTGAGCCATAGTGTCATAATAAACAAACATTTTTTGTATGTAATTTTAAGCCTCATTTATGGTTCTTCGAGGTATAGCTAAAAACCCTGATCTCTAAACTCCGAAACCTTTTTTAAATATCTTTGCCAAAAATTTTGTAAATGTACAAATCTATTATTCGCCCGATATTGTTTTTGTTTCAGCCTGAAACTATTCATTATATTATTTTTTTAAAACTGAAATTGGCAGCAAAAATTCCCGGAATACCTGCTATTTTCAGGGCACTATTTCAGCTTAAACATAAAAGCCTTGAACGCGAAGTGTTTGGAATTATGTTTCCAAATCCAGTTGGTCTTGCGGCAGGCCTTGACAAAGATGCAGAGCTACCTGATATGTTTGGAAATATGGGCTTTGGCTTTGTAGAAATAGGAACGGTTACCCCTATTGCACAATCAGGAAACGAGCGTCCCAGACTTTTTCGATTAATAAACGATAAAGCGTTGATAAACAGAATGGGGTTTAATAATCGGGGTGCAGATTTCATGCTATCTAAATTGAAACAAAGACAATCTAATGTTATTGTAGGAGGAAATATTGGTAAAAATAAAATTACCCCCAACTCAAAAGCTCTCGACGATTACATTACATGCATGAATATTTTATATCATCATGTCGATTATTTTGTAGTAAATGTAAGCTCTCCTAATACCCCAAATCTGAGGGAATTGCAAGAAAAAGAACCATTAAGGATTATTTTAGCTGGTTTGAAAAATGAAGCAGGCAAATACGAAAAATCGAAACCTGTTTTGCTGAAAATAGCTCCCGACCTATCCAATTCGCAATTAGATGATATTATTGAAATTGTTGGAGAAACCGGAATCGACGGGATAGTGGCTACAAATACTACTATTTTGCGCGATGGCCTTTCGTACTCGAAAGAACATATTGAAAGCTTAGGTACAGGCGGACTTAGTGGAAAACCTTTGAGAGAACGATCGACTGAAATAATCAGATATATCTCAAATAAATCAGAAGGGAAAATTCCGATTATAGGAGTAGGTGGAATTTTTACTGCGGAAGATGCAGTAGAAAAACTCAATGCAGGAGCCAGCCTTGTGCAGGTTTATACGGGTTTTATATATGAAGGGCCTGGCATTGCAAAAAATATTAATAAATTGATTCTTTAGTATTGAGACTAAAAATTATCTGCAAAAATCTGTGTAATCTGCGGGAATATTAAAATATCAACGTAAATCAGCGTAATATGCTGGAGAAAAAAACAAATGAAAAATTACAAACATATTTATTTCGACCTTGATCGTACTCTTTGGGATTTTGAATCGAACTCGGAGGACACTTTCAGAGAGATTATTAAAAAATACAATTTGCTTCCTGTCATTGACTCGTTTGAGAAATTTATTTCGGTTTACCGCAAATATAACGAAAGACTTTGGCGCGCCTACCGCGACAAGAAAATAGAGAAAAGTATTTTAAGTTGGAAACGTTTTTACCTTAGCTTACTGGAATTTGGTATTAACGATATTGAATTGTCGAAAAAAATTGGAGAGGATTACCTGACAATCAGCAAAACTAAGAAGAAGCTTTTTCCGTTTACACACGAAATTTTAGATTACCTGCACACGAAATATTCACTCCACATTATTACCAATGGTTTCGAAGAAGTGCAGTTCTCGAAATTAGATAATTGTGATTTACGGAAATATTTTACTGAGATTATTACTTCTGAAAAAGTTGGTGTTCAGAAACCTAAGCCCGAGATATTTGAATTTGCCCTTGAAATAGCAAAAGCAAACCGCCACGAAAGTATTATGATTGGCGATGATGTTGAAGTAGATATACAAGGGGCCATGAACCAGGGAATTGATCAGGTACATTTTAATATCATCAATAAAAAAGCTTCAACAAAAGCTACTTACGAGATAAAATCGCTGATTGAATTGAGGGAAATTTTGTAAATGAGTATTAATTATTATCCATTGCTTAACAGCTATAACGCAGAGAATCGCAAAGAACCGCAAAGGTTCGCAAAGAAAAATTATGAGTAATTTGTGGCAAATTTTAACTTTCCAGACAAACAATAAATAATCATTTAACAATAATCAATAATCAATCAAAAATCCTCAGGTTTTAAGTTTTTTCTTTTTGGCAGCCGGAAATAAAACGTTGTTC
>JAYENH010000087.1:0-5364 GCA_034721995.1 Bacteroidota bacterium | reverse complement strand
CTCCGGGATGCCAAATTCTAATAGCACGCAACGGTACAGTGATTTACGAAAAAGCATTTGGGTTTCATACTTATGAAAAAAAACAGGAAGTTAAACTGACCGACCTATACGATTTGGCTTCGATAACAAAAATTGCAGCCTCCTTGCCGGGGATCATGCAATTAGTCGAAACCAAAAAAATTGACCTTGATAAAGGTTTTGGAGACTACCTTCCCGATCTGAAAAAAAGTAACAAAAGCCATGTTCTTTTAAAAAAAGCACTTACACACCACGGACAGCTTCAGTCATGGATTCCTTTTTACTTAAACACTTTAGAAAACAACAAGCCCAAATACGACTTATACCGAAGAAAAAAACAAGTTGGCTTTAACACACAGGTGGCCGACGACCTTTTTATTCTCGATTCATATCACGACAGTATATTTTTACAAATCACTGAATCTGATTTGCTTGAAAAAGAAGAATATAAATACAGCGATCTGGGATATTATCTTTTCAAAAAAATTATTGAACAAAAAACAGGAATGGACTTAGAAGATTATGTAAAACAAAATCTAAATACTCCTCTTGGTGCTAATTATTTGTGTTACAATCCACTCAAAGACTTCAATAAATCAGAAATTACTCCTACAGAAAATGATAAAATTTTCAGAAACCAAATAGTGCATGGATATGTACACGACCCGGGTGCAGCAATGATTGGGGGAGTAGGTGGACATGCAGGAATGTTTTCGAATGCCAACGACTTGGCCAAATTTATGCAAATGTACCTTAATGGCGGTAAATACGGCGGACATCGATATTTCAAGAGTAGTACAATTGAACAGTTCAATTCTACACCGTATTTAAAGGATGAAAACCGCAGGGCTATTGGTTTCGACAAGCCTGAAATGGATTTCGAAAAAGAAGGGCCTACCTTTCAGGGCATTTCGGCCAAAAGTTTTGGGCACACCGGCTTTACCGGCACTATGGCTTGGGCAGATCCCGACAAACAAATTGTTTACATCTTCCTCTCGAATAGGATACACCCTGATGCGGGCAATATTAAACTGGTAAAAATGAATGTCAGGACAAATATTCAGGAAGCCATTTATAAGGCATTGAAATAGACAGGGATTACCTGAAACTTTTAATGATATTTTCGAGGTCTTGGGGAGTATCGACCGAAGGAGTTTCCGTATTGGTAATTTCAAGCTTTATCCTATAGCCATTTTGTATCCATCGCAGTTGTTCAAGCGATTCTGCCATTTCGAGTACTGATAATGGCAGTTGCGAAATCTCTTGTAAAACATTTGTACGGTAAGCATAAATCCCAATATGCTTATAATATTCATGATTCTTATGCCATTCGCTTTTTTCTTTATTTCTGAAATATGGGATTACCGATCTGCTAAAATATATTGCTTCCGATTGATTGTTTAGAACAACTTTTGGGTAATTCTTATTGAACAATTCTTCCTCCGATTTAATAGGTTTTGCCAAAGTAGCAATCTGCACCGACAAATCAGCAAAGCAATTGCATATCTTTTCTAAGTGTTCAGCTTTAAGAAATGGTTCGTCTCCCTGAATATTTACAACAACATCGGGGGAGAAATTATTCGCATTTGAGAATTTTTCCAATGCCTCTACACAGCGATCTGTTCCACTTTTATGCTTTTCTGAGGTCATTATTACTTTCCCTCCAAATCTCTCCACATTATTATAAATTCGCATATCGTCGGTTGCAACCACAACATTTGCAAGCACAGCGGTCGATGCTTCATACACCCTTTGTATCATTGTTTTGCCAAGAATATCGGCAAGAGGTTTGCCGGGGAAACGTGTTGAATCGTATCGGGCAGGAATTATTCCAAGAATCTTCATGTTGCAATTATAAATACAAAACTAAATCAAGGACAAAAATACATTAGTCAGGCATTTTTCAAAATTTGAATATAGACTTTTAGCTGATGTAAATAAAAAAAGCCAATAAGTAAATATTGACTTGAATAAATTGAATGATAAAAATGCCGATGAGGAAAAAACGAGGTCTTCAAAAATAAAAAAATTTCAAAAGACCGGATTATCGAAAGGATGATTATGAAGCAATCTAAAGGAATGTATAGACATCCGGTCTTCTGAAATTTTACACCATATAATTAATCAAACTATGAAAAACAATTTCATTCCGCAAAAATAATACCATTTTTATTAAACTGCAAGTTTATACTTAGAAATTTTAGCAATAATGTCGTTCGAGTTCTTAATTCCGAGTATTCCTCCATTTGAATACTTAAGCTTAAGGTCAACTAATTTTTTGTGTATCAAATCAAGCTCTTTGTTTGTTGAAATCTCTTCTATCCGATAATTGGATATAAGAAAATCTAATAATTGATTTACGGTCCTTTCCATTACACTATAGTTTTGTTTTTAATCTTTTTCGTTTATTAGTTCATACGCAACAAATCATAAATAGTTATTTTCAAGAATAAAAAACACATATATTAAGAGACGTAAAAACAGCTAAAAATGATGCCCCAGGAAGGATTAAAATAATGTTAAAAATAATCCTGAAACAATACTCAACAATAATTTGTTAAGATTTAGATTTTATTAAAATTGAAAATAATAAAACAATCAATTAAGAGTTTCATAAAACAATTATATTTGCAGCTATTAAAAAACAACTAAAACAAATATGCTTAGGAATTTAAAATTAGGATTACTTATTGCAAGCTTTGGGATTAGCTTTGTAGCCTTCGGACAGATTGGTACCGGAGAATTATTGGGACAGGACCTTGATGAAGTGAACACGATAACAACAGCTGTACCATTTCTGATGATTTCGCCCGATTCAAGAGGTGGTGGTATGGGCGACGCTGGGGTTGCCGCATCACCCGATGAAAACTCGATGCACTATAACCCGGCAAAATTTGCATTTATCGAACAAGACATGGGAGTAGCAATTTCGTACACACCCTGGTTACGCAATCTTATTGACGATATCAACCTTTTGTACCTTACCGGATATTACAGGATTAGGAAAAATCAGGTTGTTGCCGGTTCGTTGCGGTATTTTTCGCTTGGTAATATTACATTTACTGATATTTATGGCAGTGTTACCGGAAACTTCAATCCAAATGAATTTGCTTTCGATGTGGCTTATTCCCGTTTACTTTCACGCAATTTGTCAGGATCGATTGCCTTAAGGTATATATATTCGAATTTAACAGGAGGACAATATGTGGGATCAACCGAATCTCATGCAGGACAAGCAGTTTCTTCCGATATATCGGTCTATTATCAAAACAGGGTTGAAGTATTTAAAAAAGATGCAACTTTTGCTTTTGGTGTAAACGCTTCGAATATTGGCTCAAAAATTTCGTACACCGAAAATGCTGATAAGGATTTTATCCCTGCCAACCTGAAAATGGGAGTTTGTTTGACTACTGAAATCGACGAGTATAACTCTTTTGCTTTTATGGTAGATGTAAACAAATTACTTGTTCCATCGCCCCCTATGTATGACGATACATTAACCCAGGGAATAATTATAGCTGGGAAAGACCCTAATGTTGCTGTTGCTACAGGTATTTTTCAATCATTTTATGATGCACCCGGAGTAATAAGAAATGGAGAAAGACGGATTTGGCAAGAAGAATTACGAGAATTTAATATTTCGGTTGGTGCCGAATATTGGTATGCAAAGCAATTTGCACTAAGGGCAGGTTATTTCCACGAACATGCAACTAAGGGAAACCGAAAGTATTTTACTGTTGGAATGGGATTAAAACTGAATGTTTTCGGTTTGGATTTCTCATATCTGGTTCCGGTATCGCAGCGTAACCCATTGGAAAATACACTTAGGTTTACATTAAACTTCGACTTTGAAGGATTCTCGCAACAAAGCAATGTGTCGAAATCGAAAGTTAGTAAGATTTAAAACTCTAAAGAAATTAAATTTGAAAGCAGTGGACAGTACGTTTACTGCTTTCTTAATTTAATCAACATTATGAAGATAAAGGTAGGCTTTGGTACTGATGTTCATCGTTTGAAAAAGGGCGAAGAATTAATTCTTGGTGGGATTAAAATTGATCATTACAAAGGTACTGTGGCCCATTCCGATGGCGATGTACTGGTTCATGCAATATGCGATGCCTTACTGGGAGCAGCAAATCTGCGCGATATTGGTTACCATTTCCCTGACACCTCATCAGAATTTGAAAATATAGACAGCAAAATCCTTCTGAAAAAGATAGTTGAGCTTTTGGCGGAACATAATTGGCAAATCGGAAATATCGATTCTACTATAGAACTTCAAAAGCCAAAAATAAAAGATTTTATTCCTGATATGAAAAATGCCCTTAGCGAGGTAATTGGCATCGACACAAATAATATTTCGATAAAAGCAAGTACTACCGAAAAACTTGGCTTTGTTGGCAGGGAAGAAGGGATTGCTGCAAATGTTGTGGTATTGATTGAAAAAATAAATTAATAACATTTCAACTATGATCCAAACAATCTCCTCAATTGAAGAATTTCAGCAAAAAAAACCGAAACAAGAAGCTGCTTTGTTTTACTT
This sequence comes from Bacteroidota bacterium, assembly GCA_034721995.1. Lineage (GTDB taxonomy): Bacteria > Bacteroidota > Bacteroidia > Bacteroidales > M50B96 > JAIOYV01. Next base: position 803 of record JAYENH010000087.1, on the reverse strand, counting down.
TTCGCACGAAGAATGTAATGTTTGTAAAGTACTGAAACCCAAAATAGAAGAATTGCTTGTTAAAAATTTTCCGGCCATGACCATGTTTTATGTAAACACAAAAAATCTCCCTGAGGTTGCGGGTCAGGAAAGGATATTTGCCGTGCCAACTTTATTGGTATTTTTCGATGGGAAAGAATACATCCGAAAGAGCCGAACAATTGGCCTTGGCGAATTGGAACAAGAAATTTCGCGGTATTACGATATGATGTTTGGAGAGGCTCAGTAGGCAGTCCACAGTCGGTAGAATAACAGGGATCGTAATGACTACCGAATATAAATTTGATTCTTCCGCCTACTTGCTTATTTTTACAGTCCGATAGAAATAACAAAACATGGAAGCATCAGGAAAAAATGACAACATCGCAAAACGGATAGCCTTAATCGTAGCTCCCATAATTTCGCTATTGATTATTCTTTTTATCGACCTCGAACCAGGGAAACCCGAAATCACATACTGCTTTGCTATTGCACTTTTAATGGCTATTTGGTGGGTAACTGAGACCATCCCTCTGGCAGCCACAGCTATGCTTCCTGTTGCATTATTCCCTTTACTGGGTGTTGCCGATGGAAAAACCATTTCGGCAATGTATTTTAATCATCTCATTTTTCTTTTTATAGGTGGATTTTTAATGGCTCTGGCAATGCAACGCTGGAACCTGCACAAACGAATAGCACTGGCAATTCTTTTAGCTATTGGTATAAGTCCGGGAAGGATACTTTTTGGTTTTATGCTGGCCACAGCTTTTCTTTCTATGTGGATG
>JAYENH010000086.1:0-5374 GCA_034721995.1 Bacteroidota bacterium | reverse complement strand
TGCAGTATTATAGCAAAGCTTTAAAAATGTCTGTTGATATTTCGGATGAAACCGGCAAGCAAAGTGCTTTATCAAACATTGGCCTTATTTATAGCGATCAACATAAATATAAAGAAGCACTTATAGCACTAAACGAAGCACTCGATATAAACCACCGCTTGAACGAGGTTCATGATATTTCGTCGAACCTTCAGAATATTGGGAATATTTATTTTAATCAAAAAATATATGCCAAAGCCCTTAAATATTTTTTGCGTTGTCAGGATTTGAATATTTCTTATTCAATAAAAAGCCCTTCGAATTTGAATAGCCTCGGTCAGGTATACGACGAGCTTAACAATCATCAGCAAGCATTGTATTATTTCGAAAAAGCATACAATACTGCCATTGAAATTGGTGATATTAAAAATCAAATGATTACATGCCAAAACCTGGCATTGCTTTACAAATATTTTAAGGAATACAATAAATCATGGAAATTTCAAAACGAATGGCATAGCCTTAGCGATTCGATAAACAAGGAAATATACTCGAAACAGATTGCTGAATTTCAGGTGCGCAGCAATATCGATAGAAGAAATGCCGAGAAAGAAAAAGCAATAGTGAAAAACAATATTCGTGGAACCAACTCTGACATCTTCTATTTTATTTCTGACAGGTATCTCCTTTTTATATCTACCATTCTATTAATTATTATGCTGCTATATGGTACTTTCTCACGAAATAAAAAAATAAAAACCTTATCAAAATCTAAGCCTGCACCAAATTTCACAAACCGATTGCGCGAAATTCTTAATTCGTCAGCCGAAGCAATATATTTTGTAGACAGCAACGAAAAAATTCGTGAAGCGAACCTTAGTTTTAAAAAGTTGTTCGATTTACAAGACCATGATATAGTCGGAAAAGGACAGGATGAATTAATTAGCCTAAGTCCTTTATATGTGGATCCAATAATGGAGTTTTTCGCCTCGAACAAAGATGCGTGGAGTTTTAAAAGACCCATAAGGGATGTTGTAAAAGTTAGAAATACAAATGGCCCCGAAATAATTTTAGAGCTTGAAAAAAAACCGGTATTCAATAGTGATAATACAAAGAATGGCATTATCACTATTTGCCACGATATTACACATGCCAGCCTGCAAAACGAAAAAGAAAAAGCAGCTCCCGAAATTGAATTGTCAGGTATTAAAAGTATTGTTAATGAACTTTTCGATGTTGTTTTTTATGTTGATGAACAAGGCTTATGTAGCGACTGTATTATTAACCAGTCCGATATTTTATACGAAAACATTAAAGATATAAAAAGCCAAAAAATAGACTGTGGCGTATTCCCTCCTGATATAAATAAAGAAATCATAAAAATTATTGCTGAAGTTAATCAAAGCGGACAGGGTACTATTTTCGGTTATAACCTTTTGCAAAATAACACAAATTTTGAGGTCGAAGCCCATATACGCAGATTAAATAATAATCAGCTTGTTATTCTTATCAGGAAAAAAAATGCCGAAATTGTTTTACAACACAATAAAAAAAGTGATAACAATGAGGGTGTTTTTCTCAACTCACCTAATGCTTATTTTCTGATAGCTGAGGATGGAAAAATTATTAATGCAAATGCTGCATGTAATAGAGTTTTGGGCTACACGGGCAAAGATAAATTGATAGGCGGTATTTTTACAGAATTTCTTTGCAATTCAGATCGGACATTAACAATTAATGATATACAGGCATTTACGAAAAATACAAAAGCAAGAAAACTGTATCTGAAAAGGAATGATAATGTCGAATTTTGTTCCGAAGCCTGGTTTCGCAAGATTAAAAGCCACGGACAAAAAGAGGCGATTTTAATAACATTTCGCGATATAAGTCCACAAATAAAACTCGAAGAAGATTTAAAAAATGCCTACAAAAAAGTCATTGATTCAGATAAAGTGAAATCATTTTTTCTTGCCAACATGTCGCACGAAATCCGTACCCCAATGAATTCGATTATCGGCTTCACAAATATACTTGCCGACCAAAGCATAAGCGAAGATCAAAGAGCCATATATCTCAAAAACATCAACGATAGCAGTAATTCGCTTCTTCATCTTATTGAGGATATTATTGATGTATCAAAAATTGAAGCCGGACAAATTTCGCTAAACGAAGAGATATGTTACTTAAATGAAATTTTTTCGGATTTTTACAGCAATTATTCCGATTTGCACGAAAAAGAGTTGCAAACAGATATTGAATTTAAAATACGGCTTGGATCAAAAGATGCCGATTTTGCTATCCTAACCGATGTGTTCAGGTTTAAACAAATTATGTCGAACATTATTTCGAATGCCTTTGAATTTACCGACAAGGGATATATCGAAATAGGTTATATGCTTCCCAACGACGAGATGATCGAGTTTTATGTAAAAGACACAGGCATAGGCATTCCTGAAAATAAGCAAGAGTTAATTTTCGATCGCTTTCGTTTGGCCGACGAATCGGCAACCCATGTTTTTGGCGGAGGACTGGGGCTTACCATATCCAAAAGCCTGATTAGTTTAATGGGAGGAAGTATTTATGTCGATTCGCAAGTTGACATAGGTTCTAATTTCCATTTCATGCTTCCATACAGGCCGGTTAATCCCGAAGACCAGGAAATGTCGGATTACGATATGCCACCCGGAAAAACTTACAACTTTGAAGGAAAAACAATTCTTGTTGCCGAAGATGTAGAACCAAACTTTCAACTTATTAAATCGTTTTTGAGAAAAACCAAAGCCGATTTAATTTGGGCAAAAGATGGAAAAGAAGCAGTGGAACTTTGCAAAAAACAAAAGGTCGATATTGTAGTAATGGACATACAAATGCCTGTACTTAATGGTTTCGAGGCCATGAAAGAAATAAAAAATTTCAATAAGGATATGCCGATTATAGCCCAAACAGCTTATGCGATGGTCGACGACCGGCCAAAAATCCTTGCCGAAGGTTTCGACGAATATATATCGAAACCAATAAAAGTCAGTATCTTTTTGGCAATAATAGATGGGTTTTTAAATTAAGGCGGGTATTGCTTCAGCATTTTCCACGAAACCTATTTCCCATTCCACGTAAGCCTCAAATAATAAACTCCTGCTTTTTATTTGCCACAGGCAATGGCAAGCGAGGGTTTAGCCTCATGCGAGGCTCTCGCTATGCTATGAATGTCATACCATAGCTTTAGTTACAAAAATAGCAATTCTTTGTCTTTGTTGTTTTTGAAATGTTCCTTATGCTTTCTACTCATCCTCCCCAAACATCGGATCCCATGGTGGCAGCAGTGTAGCTTCCTGTTCTAATATTTTCAGGGTTTTGGCATCGATGAATTTTTTGAGTATGACCACCCTGAAAAAATATTCGTCGAACCATTCATCGGTAATGGTGAGGTAGCCTTTGTGGCCGGCTTCTATGCCCCAACTGTTTTCGACCTGCCATTTTACGGGTTTTTCGTTTTCGTCAACATCGACTGCCATTAACGCCATGCCGTGCGACGAGCCACTTTCGCGGGTTATAATGCGTTGCTGTTTGTCCATGCCAAAACTAATTCCGTACAAGGCTTCGTAGTCGTAATTATTTGTAGCAAGCATGCCCGCATCTTTGTTCAATTGTTTGCCCACATCGCAGGATGAGTACATGGCTTCGTTTTTCTTGATCGATTCGAGTGCAAACATTTTTATTTCATCATTTGGCAGGTTAATATATTTCCAGTTGCGGCCTTCCATCACATTGCGGTCCATGTCTATTTCGTATAATTTATGGTAGGGCCGGCTGGGATCGTTCATCAGCATAACATATTCATCAAAATCAACATTGGGTAAACAGAAATGGAAAAAGCTGAGAGGGGTATATTTTTTTGTTTCACCGATTTTCTTGTCTTTATCCACAAAACGATATTCAAATTCAGTGGGTGGTTGGCCGAGGTTCAGGGCAAGAATGTGGTAAATTTCGGCAAGCATTTCATTTTTACGCAAGTTTAGTTTTTCTTTTCCTTGATTACCGGCATACATTTTTCTCAGCTCAAGGCCATCTTCGCGAAGCTTGCGCCGTATCAGGCGGATCATCATCCTGGTGTTTTCGCTGTTTTTGCTTTCGGGCATCACCTGTTTTGGCACAAGGCCGTATTTTTCGACCAGGTTGCTGAGCGAATTCCAAACGCCACCATCGCCAACCGGCGAGCGGAACAGCCATTCAACACGTTTCTCGTCCATGTCTGATTGGGCAGTATTAATTATTTCGTTCACGAAAAGGTTCGACTTTTCGAGAATATCAAAAAAATACAGGTAATTGGTCGAAAACTCGAATCCATCTAATTTATATTTGTCGATTATTTTTGGGCGCAAAACATTTAAACCGGTAAACATCCAGCAACGACCCGAACTTTTTTGGTCGGTAATTCCTTTTACTTCTACTTTATATTTAAAATGATGATCGGTTTTTCCGAGGTTAGCCCTGTTCAATGCAAGATTTTTTACATTGCCATTGCTAAGGGCATTTGTGATTGCCGTAGCCGAAGTGTGGTTTTCGTGTTCCTGCCGCATGTTTTGCAACATCATGGTTGAAATTACTCCCTTGTCCTGGGCGTTAAGGCCAATGTTTGCCATAATAAGAATACTAATAATCAGATAATTTACTTTTTTCATTTTTCTATTTTTCTATTTAATACTGAACTAATTATTGATATAAAATTTGAAACCCTTTTAGGTGCTTTCAGTGTTCGTACAAGCACTACTTAACCTGGAAATTAAGCAACTCAATACCTTCAACAGAAGCAATCAAGCTATCGCCAATTTCTACGGGGCCAACACCCGCCGGTGTGCCGGTAAAAATAATATCCCCCATTTTCAGGGTCATAAAACGGGAGGTATATGCAATCAGCTCATCAATTTTAAAAATCATATCGGCGGTGTTGCCTTGCTGAACTGTTGTTCCATTAATCTCTAAAGAAAAGTTGATGCTGTTGACATCACTGAATTGTGATTTTGGAAGGAATTTGCCGATGGGCGCAGAGTTATCGAAAGCTTTGGCAATTTCCCAGGGCAGGCCTTTTTCTTTACATTCCCTTTGCAGATCGCGGGCCGTAAAATCAATCCCGATGCCAATTTCATCGTAATAACGAGATGCAAATTTGGGGGCTATGTTTTTCCCCACCCTGTTGAGGTGGACTACAATTTCACATTCGTAATGAATATCCTCTGAAAAATCGGGATAATAAAACGGCTTGTTATTTTTTACGAGTGCCGTGTCGGGCTTTAAGAAAAACACCGGTTTCACTGGCACAGGGTTGGATAGTTCCTTTGCGTGGTCGATATAATTTCTTCCAATTGCTATTATTTTCATACTTTTAAAATTTAGTTCC
>JAYENH010000085.1:0-5393 GCA_034721995.1 Bacteroidota bacterium | reverse complement strand
ACATGAATTTGCATCGGTTATTGTAACTGTATAAGTTCCGGCTACTAAACCTGAAATATCTTCCGTTAATTCGCCATTGTCCCATGCAAAAGTATAAGGTGCTACGCCACCGGAAACTGTTAAATCAATTGCTCCGGTTATTGCTCCATTACATAATACATCAGTTATTATTTCTGATAAAGCAAGAGAAGTGGGTTCATTTACAACAAAACTTTCAGATTCCGTTGTTCCTAAACCATCAGTAACAGTAACTGAATAATTTCCAGCTACAGCATTAACTAAGTCTTCGGTAGTATCACCATTCGACCAGGCATACGAGAAATTACCATCTCCTCCTGTAACAGTAATGTCAATAGCACCATCGTTAAATCCGAAACATGTAACATCGCTTGTAGTACCTGTAATAAAAATTGCCGGTGCAAAAACACCACTTACCTCAATATCATCTATAGAAAAACCCGATCCGGAGCCACCATTATCATCATGGTGGAAAACAATCTGAATTGTATCACCGATAAAAGCAGAAAGATCAATCGACATATTTTCCCATGAGGGAGTTCCACTTGTTGAAGGCATTGTATAAACTAACTGAAGACTGTTAAGCGTACCATCAGTACTAACATATACGAAACCATCAGAATTATAATCTCCCGTAAAAAAGTAATCCATATTCAGTGTAATACTTGTATAGCCATACAAATCTAAAGGAGGACTTAATAAATAATCAACACTCATATCACAATTGCAAACATCATCGTTGGATGTAGCTGCAATACTTGTGTTAATATTTGCCTGTGGATACCAGAAAGAAGAATATAATTCAGCTGCCATAACCCATCCATCTGAGCCTGCAGCCTGATCTGTAGTCCATCCCGCATTTGTTGGCTGGCTTTCGAAGTTTTCGAAAAATGGTAAACTATAAACTGCCTGTGGTGGATTGCTTCCTGTAACATTTACTTCATCAATCGAGAAACCTGATCCAGACCCGCCATTATCACTGTGCATAAACACAAGCTGAATATCTGTTCCGGCATAAGCCGATAAATCAACAATTGCATTGTCCCATGTTAATACAGTTGGGGAAACAAGCATTGTATAAATTAATTGCAAATTATTTAAAGTGCCATCGGTACTAACATATACAAATCCGGTGGAGCCATCAAGGCCATTGAAAAAATAGTCAAAACTTAATTCAAGACTGCTATATCCCGTAAGCTCTAAAATTGGACTAATCAGATAATCGGCACTGGCATCGCAATTACAGATAGCATCGTTGGATGTTGCAGCAATACTTAGATTTGAATTTGGATTTGGATTCCAAAATGTATTATAATGTTCAGCAGCCATTACCCAACCATCCGAACCTGTAGCTTCATTGGTTGTCCAACCCGGATTGGTTGGCTGGCCTTCAAAATTTTCTGTGAAAGGTAAAGGATATGAAACCGGTGGTGGAGGATTACTTCCTGTAACATTGACTTCATCAATTGAGAAACCCGATCCTGAGCCACCATTATCAGAATGAAGAAATACTAATTGAATACTATCACCTGCATAAGATGATAAATCAAGATTAACATTTGACCATGTTAAAATTGATGAGGACACCGGCATTGCATATAACAATTGTAAATTATTCAGAGTTCCATCTGTACTTACATAAACAAAACCGGTTGATCCATCAATGCCGTTAAAGAAGAAATCAAAATCCAGATCAATAATTGTAAATCCCGTTAAATCAAGGATTGGACTTATTAAATAATCAACACTGGCATCGCAGTTACAAATTGCATCGTTTGATGTAGCTGCAATACTTGTATTTGAACTTGGTTGAGGATACCAAAATGAATTATAATGATCGGCTAACATAATCCAACCATCGGAACCTGCTGCTTCATCGCTTGTCCATCCTGTATTTGTTGGTTGGCCTTCAAAATTTTCATAAAAAGGTAAACTATATACCGAAGGAGGTAAAACGGTCGATTCTGTAACACTTACATTGTCAATTGAAAACCCCGATCCTGATCCATTATCGTTGTGGTGAAAAACTAATTTTATTACACTATCTACATAAGCATCCAGATTGATTGAAATATTTTCCCACGAAGTAGTAGCAGAAGCTGGCATAGTTTGTAATAACTGTAAATTATTCAATGTACCATCAGTACTAACATACACAAATCCTTCTGATCCATAGTCTCCCGTAAAGAAATAATCAAATGTCAATTCTACTCCTCCAAGTCCTGCTAAGTTAAGTTTGGGACTTAAAAAATAATCAACACTCATATCACAATTACATATTGCATCATTTGATGTTGCAGAAATTGAAGAATTAATATTTGATTGTGGATACCAAAATCCATTATATAACTCAGCTGCCATAATCCATCCATCTGAACCAGTGGCCTGGTCTGTTGTCCAACCTGTATTTGTAGGTTGTCCTTCAAAATTTTCGTCAAATGGTAAAGTATAAATATTTTCTGATGATTGGGTTCCGGTAAATGAAACATTATCGACCAAAGTAAGGTTTCCTGGTGCAAATAACTGAGAATTAAAAGCATTTGAACCTTGAAAACTAATGCTGATCATATTTCCTACGAAGGAAGTTAAATCATAGGTTAATGGTTGAAATCCTGCTGTATTACTATTAGCAATAAAATCGACTGTACCGTTTGAGTCGGCAACAGGGTTTCCGTTTACTACTAAACGAAACCAACTATAATTAAAATTCAAAATATATTTTTGATCTAAATCAAATTGCAGTTGCAAATCTGTTAGTTGAGTGGCATCAACTGCACAGGCATCCATATTGGCATGGTGGGTTACATTATCGTTCCATGCATTGGACGAAGTTGTTGTTCCACCAAATCCAGTCCAACCTGAAGGAGGAAATCCACCACCTTCGAACTGTACAAAACCATTGCCTGCATCAACAACAAATTCCGCATTTGATTCGGCAGCAGTTTCAAGATAGAAATAAATACTATTTCCTGAATCGAAGTTTTCGCTAAAAGGAAATTGATCGATTACGGCCATACTTTTTACTACGAATCCGTCTTCCGAATTATTTAATAAATCCTCATCGAGCGCAAAAGTTACTGCTAATTCGATATTATATATTGCCGGATTAGAAAGGTCGGCTTTTTGCGAGAATGTATAATTAACTTCTCCGAGATAAGGAATTGGACCGGGAATAATCTCATCAACGAATGTAGAGCCTCCATCAATTGAATAAGATATAGTAATATTGCTTGCGTCTAACTGACCAAGGTTTACAATATCAATTCCTATTGATTCATTATTAGAAAGCCCACAACCCGATTGTGGGATGGTCCATCCCGTTATTCCGATATCATAAGAAAGGGGTTCGTACACGTTGACCTCATCTACTCCAAATCCCCATCCATCAGCATTGGTATTCGGGTCGCTATAGTGGAAACCCAAACTAATTACACTATCGACATAAGCCGATAAATCAACACTAATATCTTCCCAGGATCCTGTTGAAAGCATTGTATATGCAGTGTCAGCCCAACTTACACCATTGTCGAAACTAACCAAAACATATCCTTTTGCACCTTGAAAACCGAAAAAATAACCTCTAAACTCTAGTGAAACAAATGTATGTCCCGATAAATCTAAAGCGGGCGAAATCATTAAATCTACACTTTTATCGCAGCCTCCGCAATTTTCATCGCTCGAAACCCCAAATGCGCCAAATCCGGATGAGTTCATAATAGATGGAAATGGATTTCCTCCAAAAATCCAACCATCAGATCCCGATGCCGCAGTAACCGTCCAACCCGAATCGGTAGGAATGCCTTCGAAGTCTTCCACATAAGGTAGTGTTGTTTGTGATATTGTATTAAAACTTAACAACATACCTGCTAACAGGAATAAGGAAAAAATTCTCATAGTTATAATTTATTTATTTCTATTCTATAAAACATTGAGTCGGATGACTCTTCCGAGTCATCCGAATCTTTATTAAGTTATTGGCCTAGACCAATTTATAATGAGGTGAACATTGTTAGAAATTTCACATTCATTATAATTACATTATTTTGTTATTATTAATTTACGAATTATTGTACCCTTAGTATTGTGTGATATCCGAAGGTAATACATTCCTTTCGAAATATTTTCCAAATCAAGTTTTATATTACCATTATTGCTAATATAATAATTACTGCTAATAATCCTGCCATTTGAATCGTATACTTTAATTTCAGAAATATTATCCAGATCATTACCTGAAATGAAGAAAACACTAGTTGTATTTGGGTTAGGATAAACAACAACACTTTCTGTCTGCTCTGAAAGCGATAAACCTTCGTTTGCTTCCTGATTAGAATTACTATTACCGAAAGAAATTGTTGGTGCTGTAGCTATTGCTGTAAATGTTGTATCGAATGTACATCCATTAACATCTGTAATATGTAGCGTTAATACATCTCCAGGTGTAACATCTTTATGATACGAAGCTGTAACCCCACTAGGATCCCAAAGATATGTGAATGGTCCGGTACCTCCGCTTACATTTGATAGTATTAATAAATTAGTAGTACCAGATACAATAAATGTAACATCAATAGGATCAGGCTCTAAAATAATTGCTGTATTCGAAGTAGTACATCCATTAGCATCGGTAACAAGAATATCATATTGTCCGGCAATCATATTTGTAATAATTTCATCGGTTCCTCCATTACTCCAGTCAAATGCATAAGGATAAGTACCACCAGTCATCACAATAGCTCCAACCCCGTCGTTGTAACCATAACAGCTTACATCACTTACAAACATCTGGCTATTTAACTCCATTGGTTCAATAATAGTTAATTCACCTGTTGACAAACATCCATTAGCATCGGCAACTACAACAGTATAAGTATCAGCACCAAGTCCTGAAACATCCTCTGTTGTTTCACCATTACTCCAATTAAATGAATATGGCATTGTTCCTCCCATAACACTCAAATCAATTGAACCATTAAGATCTCCTGAACAATTAATGCCTTGTAATAATGCTATATCATTTAATAAAACATTAGGTTGTGTTATAACAATACCATCACTTATAAATACACAACCATTGGCATCAATAATTTTTACACTGTACATACCTGCTTTAAGATTTCCAACATCTTCGGTAGCTGCCAAATTCGACCACATGAAAGTATATGGTGCTGTTCCACCTGTAACAGTAATATCTATTTCACCATCATTAATTTTGTAACATGATACCATTGTTAGAATACTTGTAATTGCAATTGCATCAGGTTCTGTAATCACATAGGTTGCAGCCATCATACATCCAATAGCATCAGTAACAGTAATTATATATGTTCCGGCTATAAGATTTGCTATATCTTCTGTTGTTCCACCATTACTCC
>JAYENH010000084.1:0-5395 GCA_034721995.1 Bacteroidota bacterium | reverse complement strand
TCGGGCGCTACTACAAGTAGATTGGCCACAGGCCGAAAAAGTTCGATCAATACTTTTATTCCACGGGCATCAATACCATCATCGTTTGTGATTAGTATTTCTTTTTTCTTTATTTTCATCAAACCAAAAATATTTTTTGCAAATATACATGAAAAAGGGTTCAGGATTTAAAGGGTTTCATGGTTCAAAATATGGAAAAGGCATTAAAAAGTGTTGGGTACGTAATTGACAAATTTATTTCACACAACACTATCCTATATAGTCTCTGCAAGAAAACGCCAATAACTGCGTTATGCTCATCTTTAAACTCAGTCATCCGTCAGCTGACGGACTCCTGAGTTTAAAGATTTCACAAGCCTTGTTCTTGACGATTTCTTATCAGAGACTTTTAAAAACAGGAGTTTTCGTGCAGGCACTATATACTCCTGATGTAAAAGTAAGAGGCTGGCTTCGAGCCAGCCTCTTACTTTTGTTTGTAAAGCAAAACTCTTGCTTGCTGATTTATTTTTTTTGAAAACCTGATAATCCTTTGAAGTATCGCAAAAATAAAAAACCTTATTTTAATTCCTTTGCAAAGCCCTTTTGTTTCTCTATTTTTGTATGGATTTATGTAAACCCTTTTTGAAAGATATTTATGGAGAATTTTATTGTATCGGCACGAAAATACAGGCCCGTAACATTTGAATCTGTGGTAGGGCAAAAGTCAATAACTACAACATTAAAGAATGCTATCTCGAAACAACACCTGGCACATGCCTATTTATTTTTTGGGCCACGGGGTGTTGGAAAAACCACCTGTGCAAGAATATTTGCCAAAACCATAAACTGCACAAATCTCTCGTCGGAGAACGAAGCCTGTGATGAATGTGAGTCTTGCAAATCGTTTAACGAATCGCGTTCGTACAATGTTCACGAACTCGATGCCGCATCGAATAATTCGGTCGAGGATATTAGAAATCTTACCGATCAGGTTCGCATTCCGCCACAAGTAGGGAAATTTAGTGTTTATATAATCGACGAGGTTCACATGTTGTCTTTGTCGGCATTTAATGCATTTCTGAAAACACTGGAAGAGCCTCCGGCACATGCCATTTTTATTTTGGCAACCACCGAGAAGCATAAAATTATTCCTACTATCCTTTCGCGATGCCAGATATACGATTTTAACCGCATCGAAATAAATGATATTATTGAGTATTTGCAGTACATAGCAAAAAATGAAGGTATCGAAGCCGATAGCGAAGGACTGGGAGTTATTGCCCAGAAAGCTGATGGCGCAATGCGCGATGCACTTTCTATTTTCGATCAGATTGTGAGTTTTGCAGGCTCTAAAATTACCTACGAAAATGTAATCGAAAACCTTAATGTTCTTGATTATGATTACTATTTCAGATTGGTTGATGTAATTAATAAAGGTAATTATTCCGAGTCATTACTGATTTTTAACGAAATCCTGAATAAAGGTTTTGATGGTCATCATTTTATTACCGGCCTTAGCAAGCATTTGCGCGATGTACTTATTTCTAAAAACCCACAAACTGCGAGTCTTTTGCAGGTTGGCGAAAAAATACGTACCCGCTTCTTAGAACAAGGGGCTATTTGCCAGGAATCATTTTTACTCGAAGCACTCGAAATAAATAACCGTTTCGATCTTGATTATAAAATGAGCAACAATAACCGCTTGCATATAGAACTGGCACTTTTACAACTGGCAAATATTGCCATAAAAAAAAAAGCCCTGACCCTGAATTAATTTCAGAAAGCAAACAAAAAATAGAAGATAACAAAGAAAAGCTTGTGCCTCCTGAACTAAAATCAATTCAAGATCAGAAACCGGCACAAAGCGTAAAGAGAATATCACGTTCTGAAAACTTTCCTTCTTTAAGTAAAGAAAATGCAATGCTCAAGCAAGTTTTGAGTGGCGAAAAGCCTTTGCCAAAAGTTGAAGAACCTTTACAAAAACCTGAATATCAGCAAAAGCCAAAAGAAGAAATCCCGGAAGAAAAAAAGTTCTCGCCTGAGGAATTAAAAATTTCGTGGTTGCAATTTGCCGAAAAACAAAAAATTGACGAGCCTCGCCTGTATAGTCTTTTAATTACTAATACACCCGAAATAAAAGACGATTTTGTTTTGCAGTTCAGTTTGGCAAACCGATCGCAGGAAAGCCATTTCAACGAAATTAAATATAAGTTGCTTCAATTTCTTAAGAAAGAACTTAGAAATGATAATATCGAATTCGACTTAGAAGTTGTTGACAACAGTGAACAAGACAATAAACTGTATACCACAAAAGACCGATACGATTACCTTGTAAAAAAGAATCCGGCCCTGGCCAATATGAGACAACAATTAACCCTTGATATTGATTAGCTATGATGCGCATAGGTTTGCTTTCGGATACCCATGGATATATTGAACCGAAAATTATTAAATTCTTTAGCAATTGCGATGAGGTATGGCATGCGGGCGATATTGGCAACAGGGAAACAGCCGATTCTTTTAAAGTCTTCAAGCCATTTCGGGCAGTATATGGAAACATCGATAACCACCAGCTAAGGCAAGAATACCCTGAAAACCTTCGCTTTTTTTGCGAAGATGTAGATGTTTGGATTACACATATTGGGGGCTATCCCGGTAGGTACGACAAAAAGGTGATGCCACAAATTTTCAGAAATCCCCCAGGTTTATTTATTAGCGGCCATTCACATATTGCAAAAGTTGTTAATGACCCAAAACTCGGACTCTTGCACATAAACCCCGGAGCAGCCGGAAAGTATGGTTTACATAAAGTTATTACGGCTGTTCGGTTTCAGATTAATGGAAAAAATATTCGAGAATTTGAATTGATTGAAATAAAACGTTGAGAGTGTTTTAATTCTCCATGAATCAAGTATGAAAGCTTAATCCTTATCAATCTGGCTAAATCTTGATATCACAATAAATTAACTTCTATCAATCTTTACCCGGTCTCTTATCTACTTTGGTATAGCGTATTTCTTTTTCTTTTCCTTCCATTTTAAAATAGGCTATTTCTTCGTCTTTTTCAATTGCAAACCTTATTGTAAAAAGCTTAATACCCTTTTTTGTTTCGAGCGATATAGTCGAACGTTTTTTGTCGATTTCGTATTTGTTCCCCTCTGATGGCTTTTTCCCTTTGCGACCTAATGCGTAAGTGCCATCCTCATAAAATTGCATAAAGCGGTCTTCTTTTCCAACAATCCAAATTCCGGTTATGTCCCCTTCACTTGTTTGTGCTTCAAGCAGAATATTTTCACTTTTCTTTTCAGAATCCTTATTTTGCTGATTACCACATGATGTAGTAATAAATATTGCCACTATTGCCAAAATACTTAGTTGTAATGTTCGTTTCATGATATTATATTTTAGTTCATAATTTATTTTTGATACAAAGCTAAGAATAAATAAAACACAACAATAGGTCAGGAAAATATTTTTGGCTCAAATACTGATTATTATTGCGTTTATATATAAAATAAAGGTAGCAGCTATCGAAAAATGAGATCAAAAATGTTTTACTAATTCTGATGCGACTTATTTACAAAATCCTTTTATATTGTATTTTATTAAATTGAGAATAAGGGCATTGTAGTTTGTGATGTTTTTATTACACAGCAATATCCCTAAAAATGGTAAAGTAGAGACTAAAAAACAACAAGAGTATCGTTTCTTTGTGTTGCTTTATGGCGATACTCTCGCTACATTTATTAAAAACAAGAATATGCAAACACAATTTTTGAAAAGTATTGTTTGGATTACGATTTTTGGAATAGCAATGGCCTTATTTGAAAGTGCCGTAGTTATTTATTTGCGCGAGTTGTATTATCCCGATGGTTTTCAGTTTCCATTACAACAGATTGAAGGACATATTGCCATTGTAGAAATTTTAAGCGAAGCTGCTACAATGATTATGCTTCTGGCAATTGCCGCAATTGCTGGCAAAACTGCAATCGAAAAATTTGCATGGTTCATATTTAGTTTTGCAGTTTGGGATATTTTCTATTATGTTTTTCTATACCTGCTGATTGATTGGCCGCAAAACCTGTTGGAATGGGATATTCTTTTTCTTATTCCTGTAACCTGGGTAGGGCCGGTTATTTGCCCTGTAATTAATTCTATTATGATGATTGGCCTTGCGTTACTTCTGATATTCTTTTCAAAAAAAAATAAAAAGTCGATTGTTGGTTGGCTTGCATGGATGCTGTTGATTGTAGGTTCTATTGTAGTTATTGTTTCGTATACAAACGATTATGTAATTTATATGCAGCAATGGTTTACATTTAAAGAAATTATCTTTTTTGAAAATAGTGATAAGATACTGGAAAAGGCCTCAATGTATATTCCACATAAATTCAACTGGTATATTTATGGTGTGGGAATATTTATGCATATAATTGCAATTGCAAATATTTATCAGCGTAATATTAAAAAACAAAGCTTCTTGTTAGTGTAAATCATAAACACATGAAACACCCATGGCAATAAATTATGGCACACAGGAGGATGATTAAAAAAATCTTTGCGACTTCGCGGCTTTGCGAGAAATATATTTTAAACAGATGAAAAAAGCAGAAATAATAACAATTGGTGATGAAATCCTTATCGGACAAATTGTTGACACCAACTCGGCCTGGATAGCAGCAAAGCTCAACGATGCAGGTATTGCTGTGGCCCAAATATCATCAATTTCGGATAGTAAGGAACATATTGTGGCTGCACTTGACGAAGCACGCCAACGAGCAGATTTTATTCTTATTACCGGTGGTCTTGGTCCCACAAAAGATGATATTACAAAACAGACACTGGCCGGATACTTCAATTCAGAATTAGTTGAGAACGAAACAGCCCTCGAAAAAATCAGGAATTTGCTTGAGAAACGGGGAGTACCAATAATTAATTTGAATCGCGATCAGGCTTTGTTGCCGCATAATTGCCGCATTATAGAAAATATTAATGGTACTGCACAGGGGATGTGGTTCGAGAAAGATGGCAAAATTTTCGTTTCGATGCCTGGCGTACCTTTCGAAATGAAATTGATGATGGAAAATTCGATTGTCCCAATGCTTACTGAATTATCAGGGAATTATCATATCATTCACCAAACCCTGATGGTTGTTGGATACCCGGAATCGATACTGGCCGAAAAAATTAGGGGTTGGGAAGAAAATTTGCCTATAGGATTAAAACTTGCTTACCTGCCGTCGCCAGGCAAAGTAAGGTTGCGTTTGAGTATGCAGGGGAAAGATTACAGTGCTATTCGCTCTATTATTTCTGATCAAATTAAAAAACTCGAAAAATATATTCCGGGAGTAATTGCAAATTACGATGCAGCCCCGGTACAGGAAAGCATTGGGAAATTATTGCGTCAAATGAAAAA
>JAYENH010000083.1:0-5405 GCA_034721995.1 Bacteroidota bacterium | reverse complement strand
CGTCGATTGGTTAATCCTGGCCTGCAAGAAAACTCATTTTATCAACAAAAAGAATTTTTAATTCAAATTGAATCAAGTAATTCATAATCAAGTCAATCATAAATATCGTAAATAATCAGGTTTAGAATAGCACAACAAATTTATTTTGCTGTATTGTTGCCCCAAAAATCACATCACTTTGCTTAAAACCCACGCAACCATTTTCCGGTTTTTATTGACTTATCCAAAACCTAAAAACAAATTCATGATAAAACAAATTGTATCAATCGCAATGCTAATTGTTTTGCTTTTTTTGTGCTTTGGCCCAGTAGCCCAAAACCTCGAAACCAAACAAAGGGGCCGTCAAAAATTCACCATCAGCGGGTATGTCGAAGATGCCGGAAACAGTGAAAAACTTATCGGTGCTACCGTGTTTGTTACATCATCGCTCGAAGGCACAGCCGCTAATGTGTATGGATTTTACAGCATAACATTGCCTGCCGGCCAATATGAGATAAGTTATAGTTACGTTGGTTATGCAACTAAAATTATCAAATTAGAGCTTGATAAAAACCTTAGGATAAATGTAAACCTCGAGGTATCGAACCAATTGGAAGAGATAGAAATTGAAGCGTCGGCCTATACCAAAATCCAAAACCGTACCCAGATGAGCATGAACGAAATTTCGATGCGACAAATAAAATCGCTTCCTGTTTTTCTTGGCGAGTACGATATTTTAAAATCTATCCAGTTGTTGCCGGGTGTGCAATCGGGCAGCGAGGGAAGTTCGGGCTTTTATGTACGGGGTGGCGGCCCCGATCAAAACCTCATACTCCTCGATGGCGTGCCTGTGTACAATGCCTCCCATCTGTTTGGCTTCTTTTCAATTTTTAACCCCGATGCCGTAAACAATGTGAAATTGTATAAAGGTGGTTTCCCTGCACAATATGGTGGCAGGCTTTCGTCGGTTCTTGATATCCGCATGAAAGACGGAAACATGAAAGAAATTCACGGCGAAGGTTCTATTGGTTTGATATCGTCGAAATTAAGTCTCGAAGGCCCTATTTTCAAGGATAAAACATCGTTTATTATTTCAGGAAGAAGAACTTATATTGATATTTTGACCAAACCTTTTATCCCGAAAGACGAAATTACCCCCTACTATTTTTTCTATGATATAAACACAAAGATAAACCATAAATTTTCGGACAACAGCCGCTTGTATCTTTCACTTTATACCGGTCTCGATAAATTTGGGGCAGAGTATAAAGATGAATATACTTATGATAATACTTCGTATAAAGATGAGATGGACGATTTTCTAGAATGGGGCAACCTGATTTGGGCATTGCGCTGGAACTACATCTTCAACCCAAAGTTATTTAGCAACACCACAATTACATATAGCCGGTATAATTACGCGATCGAATCAAATTATAAATCAAGTGAAACCATTAATGGCGTAACGCAAAACTCTTTTTATTATCAACAATTTACATCAGGGATAAAAGACTGGACGGCTAAAATTGATTTCGATTACATGCCAACCCCAATGCACTATGTGAAATTTGGGGCAGGAGACATAAACCATACTTTTACGCCCGGCGTAACCCAGCTTACATACCAGGTTGATAATGATGAGAACAAAATTACACATGGCTCAAAAAATCAATATGCCAACGAGATGTTTGTTTATGTTGAAGATGATTATAAAATAAACGGATTGATTAAAGTGAATGTCGGTTTTCATGCCACAGGATTTTTGGTCAACGATAAAAAGTATTTCTCTTTCCAACCACGGATTTCGGCCCGTGTGCTTTTGAGCGATAAAAACTCTTTCAAACTTTCGTACTCGCGAATGGTACAGTACCTTCATTTATTGACCAACCCGACAATGGGACTGCCTACCGATTTGTGGGTACCAACTACCGACAGAATAAAACCAGAATATGCTTCACAAGTGGCAGTGGGGTATGCCCATTCGCTCCCTTTCAAGCTTGATTTAAGCATTGAGGCCTATTACAAAAAAATGACCGGCCTTATTGAATACTCCGACGGTTCGAGCTTTTTTGGCAACGATGTTGACTGGCAGGATAAAGTTGAAACCGGTAATGGCTGGAGCTATGGTGCCGAATTCCTGATAGAAAAGAAAATTGGAAAAACCACAGGATGGATCGGTTATACTTTATCGTGGGCCGAACGGCAATTCGAGGGTGTAAGCCAGGGCGAAATTTTCCCATACAGGTACGACAGGAGACATGATGTTGGTGCAGCCCTGGTACACCGGTTCAACGAAAAATTTGATATTGGCGTGGTTTGGGTTTATGGCACAGGAAATACTTTTACTCTTGGTCTCGACAGGTTTCAAATGCGAAATCCACTGTTTCCGAACGATGGAGACTGGTACAATGAGGTTGAATATATCGAAGGCCGAAATAATTTCAGGATGCCGCCTTATCACAGGTTAGACATCAGCATTAATTTTACAAAAGAAAAACGCTGGGGACAAAGCAAATGGAGCCTGAGTGCATATAATGTGTACAACCGGAAAAACCCTTTTTATCTTTACATCGACTACAAAAATGATGGCACAAAAGGATTAAAACAAATAAGTCTTTTCCCTATTATCCCAACTTTTACTTACAGTTTTAAATTTTAATATCATGAATAATCAAGGTTATAATTTCACAAGAAGTACAAATAAGGTATTATATTCCACTACTTTATTGCTAATAACAGTTTTTGTGTTTTCGTCGTGCGAAAAATTTATCAATGTCGATTTGCCTGAGCGGGAAAAAAAGTTGGTAGTCATATCAGGTTTCCAACCCGAAGAAACATGGTCGGTGTTTGTGTCTCACAGTAAAAACTCTTTCGACAATCAGGATTATGATAAAATAAACAATGCCGAAGTAATAATAAGCCACACCGATGGCACGAACCCCGATACTTTGTTTTATTCGGGCAAAAATTATGTATCGACAAATAAGCCTGTTGCAGATGTCAATTATAAGATAAGGGTAAATGCCTCTGGTTTTACATCGGCAAATTCGGAAAACAAAATCCCGGGGGCTGCAAACATTATTAGCATCGATACTATTTCAGGCTTTCACAACGGAGAGATTTCCGTTGATTATAATCTTAAATTTAAAGACGTTCCGGGCGAAGAGAATTATTATATCGTACAACTTTTTAAAAACGACAATAACTGGAATTATAAATCAGAATATCCCTTATATATACAATCGGACGATCCAAATATTGAAAAACACGGGGATGATTATGGTGATGAATTTATTTTGCTCAATGACCAAAATTTCGATGGAGAAGAATATTTATTCAAATTTTATGTGCCGGGTTACCAGTTCTCGGAAGGGGCCAATTTGGTTAAAGTAAAATTGATATCGTGTAGCGAAGAGTACTATCGTTTTCAGAAAACCTTGCGCCAAAGTTGGTATACTAATGACAATCCATTTTCGCAACCAATACAGATTTTTACTAATATCGAAAAAGGAATAGGTATATTCGGAGGATATGTAGTTTCGGAAACCGTGTTGTAGTATTTCAACCTCAATAATTCATAAACTTACTGAATACAAAATTAATACGAAAAAGATAATGCTTAACTCAAATTGAATCAAGTCAATCATAAAAATCATGAATAATCAAGGTTAAAAAGACATGACAAATACAAAAAATACATTCTGTGTATCAGGATTTGTGATGAACGAGACCGACACCGGAATTTTAAAATTGTCAGTTACTTTTATTTCTTTCGAGGCAGTTATTCCAATGTTTACAATGTTGGGGCTGTTGGCATAAAAACCGGATTCCTTTTTTTTGGTGTCTGCCGTATTTGGTGTTCCACCTATAAAGAAATCAAGGTCGGTACCTTTCCAGTTTTTACTGTACCCCAGCTCTATGTATGTTGAATAGAAAATATTGCCATCGGCATTTTTTGCATCGGCACCATAAAAATTTGTAGCCAGCATTATACTGATCGGAAGGTTTTTGGTGCCATTAAAATTTACTGTCCCTTCAAAAATATGACCTGTTTTATCTTTATCAAAGTTGTAATAATTATTTGCTGCCAAAGCATCGTCGGGAAAAAAATAATCGGTAAAGCTTAAGGAGAACATTTCGTTGATATCATAATTGATATAAATATCGGTTTCCTGAACAAAAGATTTTGCTTTTCCTGTATTGAATTGCGAAGTTGTGAATGCACCCCATGCACCCACTTGTAATTTCCCAAACGAAAATTCAAGTCTGGGCTGTATGCTTGGAGAGCGGCCATAATCCGCACCACGCCAAATGTAACGGCTGGCCAAATCGACACCAAAATCCACGCCTTTGTCTTGTGAAAAAAGTGGGAAAGAAAAAAGCAAGGTCAACAATAAAACTCCGATTGATATTTTCATAATTGCTATTTTTAGTTTGAATTGGATGCGAATATAACAAACCAATTGATTTCCTACAACGTAAAATATTGTCTTTTTTTTGACGCAGGTTTACGCGGAAAATACGCGGATGAAAAAGTGAAAATAAAATCCGGGTCATCCGCGAAAATCTGCGTCCATATTTTTTTTTGACGCAGGTTTACGCGGAAAAACCGCGGATGAAAAAGTGAAAATAAAATCCGTGTCAATCCGCTCAATCTGTGTTATCCGTGTTCTATTGTTTTCAGCTTTAGCTGCGCCAAACTATATCCCCTGCTTGTTGTTTGTGTATTTCGTGATAAGTTCTATTCGCATATCCTTGAATAATTGGTGTACTTCATTCATTCGGTATATACTGAGATCGGTAAGATATTTCTTTGCCTTTTTCGGGCTTTTTGACAATAATTCTTGTGCTTTCTTGTCAACGGTTTCCTGCTCATCGAAAAAGCTTTTTTCTAGCGGGTCGCGTTTTTTATGTAGGCTGGCTATGGCATCCTGCCATCGCAGGTACAACAGGTTGTCGACAAAATCGATACACCAGCGGATAGAATTATCGTCGAAAGTTTCTTTGTCGTAACGTTTGTAACATTCGGCTACATCGCTTACTCCCGCATAAACCGGCACATAAGCCGAGGTGTAGGCATTATCGACATAAAACCAATAAATGCCTCCCACCTCGTTGGGCAGCCACGAGCGCAACTGGGCAATCATTCCATATTCGCCACGGGCACGGGCAACATTTCTGCGCCTGTTTATATTTAACACTTTTCGCATTTCTTTGGTCGGGAATGGAGTGGCAATGGAGCTTTTAATCAGTTTGCCCTCTTTGCCGGGGTAATACCAGACAGGTGCATTTTCTTTGTCGTACAGCGTGCCGGTAAAGGTAGATCGCTGAAAAGCCATAATGTCTTGCACAGAGATATTTTTCTCGGGTTTTACCGAAAAAGGATAAATCGAAAGAGGCTCCACATACTGGATGTATTGCCCATC
>JAYENH010000082.1:0-5412 GCA_034721995.1 Bacteroidota bacterium | reverse complement strand
TAAATTTGTCGGAAATAATTTTAAATATGGGAAAAACGACAAAAATAAAAGTTGAAGACAAAATAATCTCGATTGTAAAAAGAGATAAGCAAGATTATATATGTCTGACTGATATGGTAAGAGATGAAGAAGGAAGTGACCATATTAGAAATTGGATGCGGAACAGAAATACCGTTGAATTTATAGGATTGTGGGAGACTTTGCATAACCCGGATTTTAAACCTGTCGAATTCGACACATTTAGAAAACAAGCCGGACTTAATAATTTCAATTTGACACCAAGAAAATGGATTGAGAAAACAAATGCAATCGGTATTGTTTCAAAATCTGGCAGATATGGAGGAACTTATGCCCATAAAGATTTGGCTTTTGAATTTGGTGCTTGGATTAGCCCAATGTTTAAATTGCTGCTAATAAAAGAGTTTCAACGATTAAAAGAGAATATGAATGTAGAGATTGAATTTCCAATAATAGCAGATACCGGAAAAGTAGCAGAAACTCTTGGAATAATTCACCCTGGAAAAGGAACAAATACTGTAAGGGCTGTGTTCATTGTTGATGCAGATGCAAAACTTAGGATTATGCTTTACTATCCACAAGAATTAGGTAGGAATATGGATGAAATATTGCGAGTAGTTGAAGCAATGCAAATATCTGACAAGCATAAAGTTGCAATGCCAGCGAATTGGCCAAACAATGAAATTTTAAAAGACAGAGTAATCATTCCACCAGCGACAGATATTAAGACATCAAAAGAAAGACTTCAAAAAGCAAAAGATGGTGAATTTGAATGTTATGATTGGTGGCTTTGTCATAAGAAATTGAAATAAACAACGATTCCATTACATGTTTAAGTTTCAGAATTGATGAAATATTAATGTGGACTATTGCCTCAGCTTAAATCAATCTAAAGACTGATTTTTATAACTTTATGCATAATCAGTTAGCGAATGTTATTTCGACAATTTCACTTACCTGATTTATTTATCCATAAGCTTTTCACCTCCTAAAAAAACAATTGCTTCTGAAAGTACATCCTTAGTTTCGTTATTGGTTTCGGTACGATAGCATTGTGTAAGGTCGGGTAGGGCGGCTGTATATTCACATAGCTTCAATAATTCAGCAGCCCGTTTTCGGATTTCTGCTTTTTTATCGCGGAGCATTCCCATATACCAGCGAACAGCAGGTCTTGATCGGAGCTGGTATAATTTATCCATTGCCTGAATTTGGATTTGTGGGTCATCATCAAAGAGTCGCCAAAAAAGTCTGTTTTCCAGTCTTTTGTTCGCTTTGTCGAAAAATATAGCCGAATCGTTTATTTCGGGGCGTATCCATTTTTTGTCATAGCCAGATAATTCCGATCCGGCTGCCCACCGTGCCATGCGTGGTACCAGCCATCGCATTCCGGGTGTCGATTCGGGATGTCCCGAAATGGAAATAAGTTTGCCATTGCCCGACTGCTGATTAAACATAAATGTTTCTCCGGGAGTAATCCCCACGGGGGCATAATTGTCGGGATGAATATCGGTAACAAAGCCGGCCAACTCGGTATATGGGCCATTATCAGTTTCGATTGGAGCCAAAACGGGGCCGTCGTAATATTGTAGAAAAACACGCTTACCGGCAATTTCAGGAAAAATCTTGTCCCCCTTACTGCTAAGTTTAATTTCGATTAGTCCGCGCCCACGGTTGTAATGATCGCGATCGATATGTTCCGAACTGCTAAGTGCCAGGCTTGGGTAACCGGAAGTTGATGTAAGTATATATGAACCGGCACAAATGCCAACAATACCTTTTCCTTTTTCCTGAACAAACTCCCTTATAATTTCAATTCCGCTTTGGCCAAGATTGTTTAATTCCTTGCTTCCACTGCCGCCTGGAAAAATAATCACATCAAATTCGCCGAGCATTCCCTTTTGGATTTCGGCTGCCGAAATAGTTTCCGCCTTAATAGCTGAATCGATTTTTAACGCCTCGATGGTTTCGAGAACACAAATAGAACTTGCCCCGTTGCCGGCAAAAACAGCAACTTTCAGATTATTATCAGATGTTTTGGTATCGCCAGGAGAATGTTGTACAGGCCTGTTGCATGCCGAAAAAACAAATAAAACGAGTATAAATACTATTAACTTTCTCATGTACGTATTTTTAAATTGAAATACCAAATTCATCAGCATACATTTTTGAAATAAATTTGTTTATCCAGTTATTAAGCTTTTTTATTTTTGATTGAGACAATTCATTCTCTTCTATATCAAAAATTAAATCTTTTGTTTTCCTGATTATTTCATCTTCGTATGGTTTTACAATTTGCAAAATGCCTGTTTTGTTTGCATTGTGAAGCTTGTTAACATCGATGTAGTATTTTTCGCTAATGCCCCACCGAATTGGGAAACAGTCCTTTTTTAAAGTCAAAGCAGCGTAGCAAATTGGTGAGTCTTTTAAATCTTCATCATATTTTAAAATATCGGGGAAATTATTTTCGGCTACCATCCAAACAGGCACAACAACCGATGTCAAAGGAAAACCAACCAGCGACCAAAGCATTGTATAATCTGGTGTTTGACCCTCTTTTATACCTTGTATTACTACCGAAGATGCAGAACCGGTTCGGGGAATATAGTCCCGGAAAGCGGCATACTGTGGATTGTTTTCCGGTTCTGAGCCATGCGTTTTGATTAAATCTTGTTTTATGAGCGAATGATATAATCCTTTCGATACTTTTTGAAGAATAAACTCAGGGCTGAGAGTATTTGTGGAAGCAGCATTATAAAACAAATCGGATGCTGTTTGATATCTAATGTAGCCTCCGCCAATTCCCATTTCTCCTGTAAACGAATAATTGCTTCGGATTATGTAACCATGAGGGGCAATTTTGGGATCGTTTGCATCAATTTTTTTGTAGCCCCGGTTTCCCAGTTCATAATATGCAGCACCTCCTTCGGCATCTATTACGCCAAAATTAGCCTCCAGCTTTATTGGTCTTTCAAGACTGTCTAAAAAGTTCTCAAAATCGTTTAGATTTTTACAGTTCGCCAGTGCTTGTTTCATTAGTATACCTTCGGTGCCCGATTGGATAATAGTGTCGCCAACATTCAAATTATACGAAGCAGAATTCATTATGGCAAAGCCTATGTTGTTCATCCCAATCCAGATACTGTAATCAACCGTATCTAACGAGTTTACAAGCCCTGTATACGAATATTTGCCATCATCAAAATAGCTCATTACATTATTTACAGCCCAGGTATCGCGGTGTTTCCACAGCAAAGGTTTTCCATCTACAGTATATTTTCCTGAAATTACCGCCGTTGTGCAACTAAAACTATTTAATGTAAACAGGATTAAAAGTATTGTGCTTATTGCAATTGTTTTTATTTTCATTTTGTATTTATTATTTGTTCTTTACAATATTTGATTCTTCATTGTTACGAATGATCCGGACAGGGTACTTTCAAAAGTAACAAGGTAATGTTGTTTAAATTAAACTAAAATACGAAAGCCGGGTCAACAATCAATAATCATTTATAAATTGCCAATTAATTTGGAAACCATCCCCCATTGGAAGTACCCACTCCATTGGCATAATCAACACCTCCAAATGAATAAAGAGGCAGGCCAATAACATTAAGTTCTCTTGCAGGTATAGGAAAATGTAGCATAGTTCCGTTTTGTAGCATATCCCTGCGCCGCATATCGAAAAATGAAATCCCAAAGCCCGTCATTATTAAATCAATATCACGTTCGTAAAAAATTGCGTATAACACTTCTTCATCGCTTGCAAGGGTAGATACAGGATCAATATTTCCACGTGTAACCCGCGAACCGGCATTAATAATATCAATCGCGGTAGAAGTATTTCCGATATGCAATTGCGCCTCGGCTATGAATAAGTCCTGCTCTACAACACTAAATTCAACAACATCGCCAGGAGATGAATGATTGTAAGGGTAACGTTTTAATTCATAATTAGAGAAATGATAATAACCTCTTTCAGGTTTAAAATCACATGAGCTTCGATAGTGAAAATCCGATTCAAGTCGTTCATCATCCGAACTTGCCTGTCCGGGGTTAATACCATCATCGGGATAACGAAATGGATAATTAGGATCAAGCAAATTGATAATACGGGCATCGATCCTTACCCAATTGTCGCGGGCAACGGTATAATGGAAAAACCAGTTCTTCCAGGTAACATTATCCATGTAAGGAGCCAAATCGCGCTGAATACCATTTTGCGCGTGGGTTAAAACTGCATTCCAATCTATCAATTCATTTTCGTTGGCAGTGCGTGGCCAGTAAATCGAAAGCCTTGCAATAAAAGCATTTGCCAGTTGCATAAGTTCTGTATTGGTATATTCCGAACCGTTAATCCATTCAGGAGGTAACTCAAAGGCATTGTTGCCGGCAACACTTATACATTTTTCTAATGATGAAATTGCAGAATCGACAACAGTTTTATAAGGCGAAAGCTGAATTTCATCGGGAGATTCAAGGCCATCTGTCATTATATAGGCCCTATCGTAAACAAGCCCGAGGTAACCCAGCGAAACACCTTGTATAAAATAACTCATGGCCCTTACCATTTTGGTATCTTCTCCGATACCGTTTTCATCAATTTCACCTATTTCCATTCCATTGGCAGTAACATTTAATATATCGTTTGCCTGCCATAATACACCATACAAATCCTGCCAGTACCTTTCGAAAATATTGGCATAAGTATAAGTTTCGGTATTGTTAAATTCTTCTCTGGGTTCCGATGAAAGATGGTACATACCGCTGTTTGCCCACGAGCTTGTCCCTTGGTCCGACATTACCCACATCGACATTTGTGGCGATATGCTTGATGTCTGGGTCATATACCAATTGTAAAAAAGCGATGATGTAAGTTGAAGCACATCATCAGGTTCGGATAAAACCCTGTCGATATCGGGTTTGTTTTTATACTCGATTTCTAATTTCTCGCATGATGAAACAAGAAAGATTGTAAGGATAAATAGTATATATTGTTTTTTCATTATAAAATAATTTTTAATTTGTGAATGAAAAGATTTTTCAAATGATACATTGATTAGTTAAAAAACAAATTGAACTGAACCTGAAATTGTCCTGAAATTAGGATATCCGAAGTTGTCGAAAGCATAATTGCTTAAATCGCTTCCCGACGAAACTTCCGGGTCGTAACCAGAATAATTACTAAAAGTAATCATGTTTCTGCCAATAACCCCAAAGCGGATAGATTTTACCAAACCGTTCATCATTGCATCTTTCAACTTCCATTTGTAATATAGCGATACCTCTCGCAATTTCAAATAACTGCCGTCTTCAACAAAAAATGAATTTAACTCCGAATTCTGATAGAAAGCCGAATAATAGCCCACTGATTTCTTTTCTTCTTCGGGTTTTCCA
>JAYENH010000081.1:0-5424 GCA_034721995.1 Bacteroidota bacterium | reverse complement strand
GGGTTATTCTTCACTGTGTCTTGCGATAAAGACTTCGAAGATGTAAACACAAACCCTAACGACGCAATATCGGTTCCCTCGGGATTACTTACAGCCGATATTGTAAGAAATGCCGGAAATATTATGTACAGCTCTTTTGTTGGAGCCGACATGGGTTCATGTTGGTCGCAACAATGGGCTAAAGTGAACTACGAAGAAGAAGCACGCTATAAAATCCGTAATAGTGTAATGGAAGGTACTATATGGAAAGGAATGTACGAAGATGTTATTTCTGATGCTTATAGTATGGAACAACTTGCGATTGAGGAAGGAAACAGTGCCTCACAAGCCGTAGGTATTATCATGCAGGTTTATGGTTATGCTTTTCTTACTGACGTTTTTGGAATGGTACCATTCTCAGAAGCAATGAGTTCTGCCGATGGTATCCTTGATCCTAAGTACGATAACCAGGAAGATATCTACAATGGCCTATTTGAAATGTTAGATAATGCAAACACTCTACTGGCCGAAGGAACCGGAACTATCAATCCCGATGCCGATATTCTTTATCAGGGAAATGCTGCAAACTGGCAAAAATTTGCCAATTCGTTGAAATTCCGTATGTTAATGCGCATATCAGGTAAGAAAGATGTTTCTTCTGATTTGCAGGAAATTGCCTCAAATCGTGCTATCTTTACTTCTAATAGCGATGAAGCAAAACTTATCTATCTTGATGCAAATCCAAATGCAAATCCAATTTATGAATCATTAGTTTACAGAAGCAGGTTCGAGTACAAAATTAATTCAGTACTTGTTACCATGTTAGAAAACCTGAACGACCCTCGTTTGGAAGTTTTTGCCGAGCCAAATAGCGATGGCGAAATCAGAGGAAAGCCATCAGGAATTGATGCTGTACCTAATGATGATTATAATTACGACAATGTTTCTGCAATTGGTGCATTTTATGTCGATCCAAACCTACCGGGTTTCTTTATGTCATATTCCGAATTAATGTTCCTTATGGCCGAAGCTGCCAACAAAGGATATATAACAGGAAGCGATGAAGCCTATTATTATAATGGCCTAAAAGCTTCGTTCGATTTTAACGGACTGTCAGGTGATTATGATGCATACATTGCTGGTGCTGGTACATACACTGGTTCATTACAGCAAATTGCCGAACAAAATTGGTTAGGCCTCTACTGCCAGGGTGTTGAATCCTGGACAGAGTGGAGAAGAACTGGTTTTCCTGTTTTAGAACCGGCAATCGAAGCTGTTATTGATGAAATTCCATCGAGATATTCATATCCTGCCATCGAACAATCGGTTAATGCCGATAGTTACGATGCTGCTGTTTCAGCTCAGGGAGCCGACTTGCTTTCTACCAAAATTTGGTGGATGCAGTAATGTTTAATTTAAATTTTAATATTTTAAAATTATGAAAAAAGTATTTTATATAATATCATTAACAATTTTAGGATTATTCCTTACTCAATGCGAAAAGGAATATGACGACATGGTTACTGAAAACGCAAAAGTTGGAGGTCTTGTTGATGTAAGTGGAACCGCTTTTAATTATGTTGTTGGAGATGGTGCTACTTACACATTCGACCTATACCTAAATCAGAATCCTGATGCTGTCATTAAAAAAGTGAATATTTATAAATCATTTTTTAGTGTAGCTACACCCTGGGGCAACCCGGACGATACTACTCATACAACCCCTGATTCGATTCCCGCAATGTGGGCAAAAGAGGAGGTTTTACAGGAATCATTTGACATAACCGATAATAGCTCACATTGGATTTCATTTACAGGACTCGACTACGCTGGTTTAATAGCAAACCTTGAGGTAAATGGTGCTGCATTACCAGCTTCCGATGGTGAATTAAAAATTGGTGATTATTTCAATTTCATTGTTGAATCGGAATTAGATAACGGAGATGTAGTTAAGCAGGCTTACAATGTAAAAATGACTGTTTCTACCAGATTTGCCGGTACATACAAATTTATCGAAGGAGTATATTATAGACTTGGAGTGTTGTCGAGTGCTGGTGATTATTGGTTTGATACATATCAAATCGAATCTATTGATGCCAAAACATATAAGATGATTGGAATGTGCGCCTGGATGGATAATGTATTGTATTTCCAGATTGATGATGACGGTGTTATTACATATCCTGAAGAATGGGATGGAGCTGCCCAAATCCTTAACGATCAGCCTCTGATTACTTGTGAATCGAATTCTGCCGACATGGTTAATGTTAACTGTGGAAACACCAACTTTGTTATTAAAGATGATGAAAATGGCAAGGACAGGCTTATCATGAGTTTTGGCTATTATACTTCAGGATCAGGTCCAAGGGAGTTTTATCAGGTATTGGAAAAAATATAAACTAAACTTAAAATTTGATAAGTAATGAAAAAAATATATAAGTTAAATTATGTCGTACTGATGGCTCTGATTGTCTTCTTATCTGGTTGCGAAAAGAAAGAGTATACAGATTACAGTACATTAGTACCGACAAGTCCAACCGTTACTATTAGCGGGATTGATGCCGGCGGATATAATTTCGTCGAACAGGACACAACATTCACATTCGATGTTACAATTTCCGAAGCACAAGTTGCAGATGTTTCTCTTTACATTAAGCAAATTGATGGAAATGCAACATCAGGAGATGATTATAAAATTAATAATTCGAGCAGCAAGGTTACCATTGCAGCAACTGCGACAACAGGTACGGTATCAATTTCCATTTTGCCGGATGATCTGATCGAAGATGTTGAAACACTAACCCTGCAAATTGGTGACGAGCGAACTGCTAATGCTACATTTTCACCGGCTACTGTTACATTTACAATAGGAAATTTAACAGGTTCGGCTTTCACTGCCGATTTAAGCTGGGATACTGATGTTGAGGCCGTAGTAGGTCTGGCACTTGATCCAACTGAGGCTGTAGATTTGCGAATGTTAATTTATGACGTTGCAGGTGATAGTTTAGTTGCCGTAGAAGATGGTGGTTCATTTGAATCTTTCGCAGGATTTAATACCCTAATTGATGGCGATTATAAAATTGCTGTTGACATTTTTTCAACTATTAATGCCGGCGATTTTGATGGCCCGTTAACACTTGATTTAGCACTTGAATTTAATCAGCCCGGTGTTATAAATGGTCAAACTATGTCGTTTCCTGCTGTTATGACAAATGTATATGTTTGTGAAACTTACAGGGTTTATCTTGCCGATATTACAAAAGCGGGTGATGATTACACAATGACCGAAGCTATTGCAGTGCCTGAACATTTTCTCTCAGGTGTTTGGTATGGAATCGACGTGGACGATACAACAGGTGGGTATCATCAGTATCCTAGTGAAGTTGTAGCAGAATTAGGTTGTACTTTCCAAATCAAAGGTTTGGGATTTGGCTGGATGGCAAATTTCTGGGGCGAAGAGATTATTGCCGGAGGTTCTGCTACTATGACTATTGATGAGGTTAACGATTCGGTTTTTATTGCTGATCAGTATTATATGACAACTTTATACAATGGTGAAGTACAGGATGATTATACAATTGTAGGTAAAGGTACTTTCGACAATAGTGGTGCATATCCAACAATGACAATTGAGTACGAAATGACAAATTTTGGTATGGGTTGGGCCCAATGGTGTTTTGATAATGGATATATGGCATCAAATAAATTTGTTGCTAATCTTACACAAGACCCTGATGGTAAGTGGTCAACTTCAAGCATTAAACCTGCTGGTTTGCAAAAACCAAATAGATAAAGAATTGATTTTCCAGATATAAAAAAGCCGTTTCGTTTGAGACGGCTTTTTTTTATCTTATTTTCCGAATGTACACTACCTGCCATTTTTAGTGTTTTCTATTAGCTTTGATATAGTCATCAAAATTTTCAACCCTCATAATAGAATTCCCTCCATACACACATTTTTATACAATGGAGAATATTTAGAGGTGCTTTTCCAATATCCTTTGGGATATTTCTCATATATGCACGTACCGTAAGACAGGACAATGCCGAAAGGCGAAATATCCACAAGTGTGTGGTAAATATTTGCAGATTAGCTTCAACATCTTAAAGAAAGTTTGCAAATAGGCAACTTTACATTTATCTTTGCAAATAGATAAACTTTTTAATGAGAATAGTTGCGAAAAGAACATTAAAAGAATTTTGGGTAAAGCATAAAGATTCCAAAGAACAGCTTATAGAATGGTACAATGTTGTGTCAAAAGCAGATTGGAAGATCCCGGGCGACGTAAAAAGAGTATACCCAAGTGCTGATAATGTAGGGAACAATAGAATGGTTTTTAATATATGTCATAACAGGTACAGATTAATAGTAGTTTTCAGATACAATATCCAAATGGTTTATATTCGATTTATTGGAACCCATAAGATGTATGAAAATATTACAGATATTAAAAATATTTAGACATGAATATAAGACCTATAAAAACAGAAGCTGATTATAATCAAGCATTAAAAAAAATTGATGAATTGATTGATTGTGAAGAAAATTCTAAACAAGAAGATGAATTAGAGGTAATTTCATTATTAGTTTGGGATTATGAAGAGAAGCATTATAAGATTGGAAAATTATCACCAATTCAGGCAATAAATACAAGGATGGAAGAACTGAACCTGAAACCTAAAGATTTAGTTCGTATTATTGGAGATAAGAGCCGTGTATCAGATGTACTCTCCATGAAAAGAAAACTTACATTAGGTATGATAAGAAATTTGAATAAAGAGTTAAGTATCCCAATAGAAACATTAGTACAAGAATACGAACCTCATTAATTCATAAATATAATTAATTTGCTGAATACGAAATTAATACGAAAATGAGAATATTTAATTTCATTGAATCAAATAATTCATAATCAAGGTTAAATC
This sequence comes from Bacteroidota bacterium, assembly GCA_034721995.1. Classification (GTDB taxonomy): domain Bacteria; phylum Bacteroidota; class Bacteroidia; order Bacteroidales; family M50B96; genus JAIOYV01. The sequence continues at coordinate 519 of JAYENH010000081.1, read as the reverse complement.
CAACACTCAATATAGCAAAAAGCTGTGAAGTTACTAATTGAGAGGCTCTTGCCAATACCCATTAATACTACCCACAAAATTCCTTACTTTTGATTTTTTATCAGAAATAGAAATCATGACAAAAACCATATCTCATCAAATTGCCAACCGGCTGTTAATAAATGAAAAGCAAGTGAAAGCCTGCCTCGAACTTCTTTCAGAAGGTGCCACAATACCTTTTATTTCAAGATACAGGAAAGAGCGCACAGGAAACCTCGATGAAGTTGCAATTGCCGAAATAAAATCTTCAAACGAAAAAATAATCGAACTCGAAAGCCGTAAAGAGACTGTTTTAAATACAATTGATGAACAGGGCAATTTAACTCCTGAATTGAAAGATAAAATTATTGCCTGCGATAACATAACCGATCTTGAAGATATTTATCTTCCATACAAGCCAAAAAGAAAAAACAGGGCAAGCATGGCCCGCGAAAAAGGCCTCGAACCATTGGCAAAAATTATTATGTCTCAGCACAATCA
>JAYENH010000080.1:0-5454 GCA_034721995.1 Bacteroidota bacterium | reverse complement strand
CCGAAATGGCCGAAGTATGGGTTACTTTTGTACACGAAGGTGCTGGCTGGACCAATGCTCTCGGATATTATACATATACCGAAGGAAATGCGCCTGCAACAGTTCTTGACATTACCGACCTTACTTTGATTTTCCCAAATACTTCTTTTGCCGGCAGTGGAGGAGGTTTATATGCCGGCGACAAGGTATATCTTGGCACTTTTGCTGCAAATACTGTAATCGAGTGGTTTCAGGTAGCTCAAGGCTGGAACAATACTCAGGATACAGTTGGGCACGGGGTATACACACATTATTCTCAAGCACATCTTAATATAGAAAGCGACCCCGGCCTTCGTCAGCATAACATACTCTTGTACGATGCAACCCGCGAACTTATATTATTAGGCTTTGAAGATATCGACAGGGAATCGTACATTTGCGACCATGATTTTAACGATGCGATTTTTTATGCCACAGTAACACCATTTACTGCTGTCGATCCGCAAAACCTACCTCCTATCGACACTCCAGATGATACAGATAATGATGGTGTTAGCGATGCTTTTGACGAGTATCCAACTGATCCTGACAGAGCTTACAATTTTTGGCTTCCGGGCGAAGGCGAATTCGGGACATTGGCATTTGAAGATTTATGGCCCGAAAAAGGCGACTACGATTTCAACGATATTGTAATTGATTATCAATATCAAATAGTTGCCAGCGCAAGCAACGAATTGGTAGAGGCCTTTGCTAAATATGTTCTTCAGGCCACAGGGGCAAGTTATCACAATGGATTTGGAATTGAACTTCCTTTGTTGCCTTCACAAATTGCATCGGTTACGGGAGGCGATTATTCCACAGGCCTGACAAACCGTGCAGCCAATGGCACCGAAACAGGACAAACCAATGCAGTAATTATTGCTTTTGAAGATGGCTTCAGCCTGCTTGCCTACCCCGGAACAGGCATTGGAGTTAACACTAGCCCGGGAAGCACATGGGTTGAGCCTGACACACTTACACAAATGATTAGTTTTGTATCAGGCATTACTTTGCCAAATATTGGCACAACGCCTTTCAATCCTTTTATTTTTGCAAACCAAAACAGGGGCATAGAAGTTCATTTAATTGATAATCCACCAACAAATCTGGCTGACATGTTGCTATTTGGTACTGCCGATGATAATAGTAGTCCTATGTATGGCCAATTTTACAAAACCCAAAACTTACTGCCCTGGGCTATCCATATTCCCGAAAGTTTTGATTACCCAATTGAAAAAGAAGAAGTAAACCAGGCGCACCTGAAATTTACTGATTGGGCTGAAAGTGGAGGCATATTGTACCCCGATTGGTACCAGAATAAATCAGGATATAGAAATGCAGCACTTATATATTAAGAAATAAGTATCGAGTAATTAGTAATTTTAATTAGGTGCTTTTACTTCTAACTTGAAACTGAAACCTGAACAAACAAAGGCTGTTCGTTGTAAAAAACGGACAGCCTTTTTATATTAAGTAGATATTTTGACAAACAATATGAATCGTGAAATCATTCAGTTTTTCATGCAGTAAGCATAAACAATTTGGCTTTTTCTTGCATAAATTAATTACCAAATCTGGTAATATCAGCACCTAAGGCATTAAGTCGCGAATCGATATTTTGATACCCCCTGTCAATTTGCTCAACATTGTGAATAATGCTTGTGCCTTCTGCCGACATAGCTGCTATTAGCAATGCCACACCAGCCCTGATATCGGGCGAAACCATTACAGTTCCACGAAGCTTCTGTTTCTGGTCAAGGCCAATAACAGTTGCTCTGTGAGGATCGCAAAGAATAATTTGTGCACCCATATCAATCAACCTGTCGACAAAAAACAGTCGGCTTTCAAACATTTTCTGATGGATAAGGACACTACCTTTTGCCTGTGTGGCAGTAACCAGAAAAACGCTTAACAGATCGGGGGTAAGTCCTGGCCAAATAGCATCGGCAATGGTCAGAATAGAACCATCGATAAAGTTTTCGATCTCGTAATTATCCTGCGAAGGAATATAAATATCGTCGTTTCTCTTTTCTAATTTAATTCCCAATCTTTTAAAAGCATCGGGAATAAGTCCAAGGTTTTCGTACGAAACATTTTTTATGGTGATTTCGGAACGGGTCATGGCAGCCAATCCGATGAAGCTTCCAATTTCGATCATATCGGGTAAAATGGTATGCTCACAAGCACTTAGATATTCAACACCATCGATTACAAGTAAATTAGAACCCACGCCAGATATTTTTGCCCCCATGCTAATTAGCATTTTACACAACTGCTGGACATAAGGTTCGCAAGCTGCATTATAGATAGTAGTTTTTCCCCTGGCAAGAACGGCAGCCATAATTATGTTTGCAGTTCCGGTTACCGAAGCTTCATCTAAGTGCATATATGTACCTTGTAATTTCCCTGCTTCGATACGATAAAAATGCTCAGTTGGGTTATAATCGAATTTTGCCCCCAGAGCTTGTAATCCGATAATGTGTGTATCTATCCTGCGCCTGCCAATTTTATCGCCACCAGGTTTAGGCATATATCCCTTTCCAAATCGTGCTAACAATGGGCCAAGTATCATCACCGATCCTCGCAAACCTGCCCCTTTTTTTCTAAAATCATCAGAGCTTAAATAATTAATGTCGATTTCTTTTGCAACAAAAGAGTAAGTCGATTCATCAAGTTTCTCAATTTCAACTCCAAGGCTACGCAGTAAATCAATTAGTTTATTTACATCAATAATGTTTGGAATGTTTGTAATAACAATTTTTTCAGGAGATAAAAGAACAGCACAGAGAACCTGCAATGCTTCGTTTTTTGCTCCTTGAGGTGTAATTTCACCATTTAGCTGTTTACCACCAATAATTTCAAATGAAGCCATATCGAATTCAATCTACGTTTTTCACTAATTATGTGAATGTGAATGTGAACGACTACGTGAATCGCTCCTGCTTGATTTTGTATGTTTCTTTTTCTTATGTCTTGGCCCAAGTATGTCTTTTGTTTCAAGCAATTTTAGGCCTTCTTTTGGTTGAAGCTTTCCTTTGGACAAGATTTTTAAATCATTAAATATATTCTCATCGCTAATGCTATCGCTATTCCAAAACAAAAACGATTTTTTCATGTGATTGGCTAAAACCTCAACTAACAAATCCTTTTTGGAACCATCCTCAAACTCAATAGCTGCAAGAATCATATTTTCTAAAGTTTTGCCGTAGTGCTTAAATCTGATTTTTTTACCAGGATATTCAAGTTTTTGAGGTTTTTCCTGAAATGTTTCACGCACAGGAATAGGATAAGGGGAATCAATATCTAAATCGAAATCGGCCATTATATAAATGTGATCCCATAACTTATGCTTAAAATCAGGGATATCGCGTAAATGCGGATTTTTGTTTCCCATTACTGTAATGACCTGTTTTGCAGCCACAATTCTTAGCTCTCTATCTTCAATGGTTTTTATGTGGTCGACCATTTTTTGGATGTTCCTGCCATATTCAGGAAGTACCAGTTTTTTTCTTTCTGTATTATAATCCATATAAAATCTATTAATCGAATGGTAAAATTTAAGGTATTTAATGTAGTTATACCAGTCATTAGGCCAGCAAAAATAATTCATTTATAACTGATATACAAATGAATTTCACCAATCAATATATCTTTTTAATCATCAAAATAATCAAACTCATAACAATTCAGAAAAAAAACAAAACTAAATATTCGCTTGTCCGTAATAATATGCGAAATTGAAGTTTTCCAATGTTTAAATGTAACTATTATGAATAAAATATTTGAAAAAAAGAAGCCTCGTGTTTTAATTGTCGAGGACAACCCTATTAACCAAAAGGTAGCAGGAATATATTTACAAAGGCTCGGTTTCGACATGGAAATTGCTGAAAATGGGGAAGTTGGCGTAGAAAAATTCAGAAATAACAATTATGATATTATCCTAATGGATATTAATATGCCCATAATGGATGGATTTCAGGCAACATTTAAGATTAGAGAAATAGAAAAGAACAATAAACAAGGATCGCGAACTTCTATTGTAGCAGTAACTGCCAATGCAATGAACGGGGATAAGGAAAAATGTCTCGAAGTTGGTATGGATCACTATATTAGCAAACCATATCTACCTGCCGATCTCGAAAGGGCATTCCATTCTTTAAAAGCAAGCTAATAATTTCGTGCAAATTGTTAAATTTGCACAAAAATGAGATTCATTATTTTTGTAATGGTTTCTTGAGGTTAATGTTTGATTTTGAACCATTTTGAATTATTTTTGAGTGAAATATGAAAAAGATTTGTGCTGTATTACTATTTTTATTGATAATTACCTCGACTTTCTTATCGGCGCAAAAGGACATTGAAAGCCTGGAAGAATCTTTGAATAGTTTGAATCCACAAAAAAAACTTCCTGCATTAAATGAACTTTCCCGGCTTTACATTGATATTTCATATCCAAAATCACATGCGTATGCTACTCAGGCATTAGAACTTGCCCTAAGCCTTAAAGATATAAAAGAAGAAGCTTATGCACACAACAATCTTGGAATTGTTTACCAAAAGCAGAAAAACCACAACAAAGCAAATTTTGAATTCGACCAGGCTATTAAACTTGCTCACAAAAACAATCTCCTTGAAATAGAAGCCATATCGTGGCACAACCTGGGCAAGGTTTATGCAAAACGAAAATGGTATACCGAAGCAAAAGCTTGCTATAGTGAAGCAGAAAATCTCATTTCTCGAATTAATAAAGAAGACCCCGGTATTTATACCAGTTTTGGAGAGGTTTACACCATTCTGAAAAACTATAATGAAGCACTAAAATATTTTAACAGAGCAAATAAAATAATAAATGAAGAAACCGATATAGAAATCAGGCTCTCACTGGCAAAAGGCCTTACCGACACATATACTATTTTAGGACTCACTGATAAGGCAAACAAGTATCTCGGCATTTACAATTCATTAAACGCAAATTCAACAAATATTCAAACCTCAGCGAAAACTACGGTTGAAAATACCGAAAGTAACCTGAAGGATTTAAATCAGAAAGGGGATCCCCCTATCGCAAATCTTCAACATCAAAAGCCTGATGTTAATAGCAGAAAGGCCGACATTAAAGTACAAGGGGGTTCTATTAAAGAATCCCTGTACTTTAAAATTATTGTTATTCTAAGCATAATCCTTGCTATTGTATTATATTTATTATTTTTCATAAAAGACAGATACCATAAAACAATAGATCATCAATCTCAAAAGAACAGTGATGACAACCAGAAACTTCGCGACTCGAACTTCCTGTTAAAAGAGGAAATAAAGAAAAGGTATCACATAGAGAAAACTATAATTCAGGAAAAAGCCTTCCTTACCAGCCTTCTGGATTCGATACCTGATTTAATTACTTACAAAGATATTGAAGGGCGATACCTCGGCTGTAAT
>JAYENH010000079.1:0-5475 GCA_034721995.1 Bacteroidota bacterium | reverse complement strand
ATCATTAATGTTTTGTTTCAATAGCCCCGACATTTATGTCGGGGAATAATATCCATCCCGAACCCGGGCTTTAGCCCATAATCAAAATACGGGTTTGGGCTAAAGCCCGACGTTTATTTCCCGTTTTCTATTGAGCCGGGTTTTAAAATCATTCATCATTTTTGTTTCCATTCTTATCTCCCGACCTAAAGGCGCGGGGCTATTTATATCAATTTTTCATTTGTTTAAAATATATTTCTCGCAAAGCCGCAAAGTCGCAAAGTTTTTTTTAATCATCCTCCTGTGTGCCAAAATTTATTGTCATGGGTGTTTCATCTGTCGATTTCTCTTCCGGCCCTATAAAAGGAAAAATAAATATTAACGAGCTTTCATCAGGCATATACAGTATAAAGTTACACACGACTTCACAAAACCATTTATACAAAACTTATTATTACAAAATAGCTTTTGCTTTAAGGTTTATCAATAAAATTAATAAGGAGGTATCCGTAAGATGCCTTCTTTTATTTTTACCAATGATTAAAAGACTTTTTCTATTTTTGCACGAAACAAAAAATTTTAAAATATTATGAAATTCGATTTTAGAAAATTCTTTGCATTCGGCCTGATTACATCATTGGCTTTTATGTTTATTACTGCTATAATTGTTTATATCTCACCCGTAGTTCCCGACCAGTCGTGGTTGTTTTTCGGAATGCCAAAAGTATCGTGGCAAACCCAGTTTGTTTTTTCATTTTATGTTTTTGCTTTATTTCTGATATTATTCCTGATAAAAATAAACATGGCTACAGTAAAAACTTTTCTTCAAAAGGAATTCCCTGAAAAAATATCAGGAAGCAAAGAGCTTTGGGTAGCTGTTGTTTTAATATTTGTTTTTTTGTCGCTAACCGGCCTTGATATTACTTCGCTTCAAAGTATTGCAAGGGTTTCGCATCCCACACTTACAAGCATTGGCAACAACGAATTACTTTTTGTTAACGATACGGATATTTCAAATACCGGGGACAATACTTCGCTGGCCGAAATGAAATTGAGTGTACTGGCTGGTAACTTTACCGGAATGACGCTAAAAAAAGCCAGCAAAAAAATCGAGCAATCAGAATATGATGTCCCCGGTAAAGACCCAATTATCAGGAAAATTGCTAAAGCCAATGATATCAGTATAAACAATGTTATAAATATTGTTGGTGAAGGTGAAAAACTGATGCCCGGAAAACGAATTGGAAAATCAATAAGCAACAGGACTTTAGCAGAATGTATCGAAGAAATTGGTATTTCGCAGCAGGAGGTCCTAACAATTTTCTCGCGGAAAAACATACAACACACAGGCAATTTCAACAAAAGTATTAAAAGCATTGCCGATGAAAACAAATTGCTGCCTATCGACTTATATGCGATTATAAATGGCGAAGAACCAAAACTAATTGAACCTCCACAACAAAAACAATTACCCCGGCAAAAACAAAAAACCGATGAACTTACAGGATTTGAGAAAATTGCTAAAAGTAAATCGATCGAAGAACTTGCTGAAATCATTAAAAAACAACAGCCCGATGCAGAGGTTAGCAAAGATATTATTATTGAAAGACTGAAATGGAATGATATAAAACTTTCTGACGACAAACAAACTATGGGCGAAATTGCACATAAAAACAATGTTTCTATTGATGATCTATTGCATATTATTGCTTTCAATAAACAAAAAAGTAAACCTCCTATGCCGGGAGCACAAAGAATGGATGGCCCTCCGCCACACATTAAAGAAAAGCAAAAAAGGAACCAAGCCAAACAGCTTATGCAATCTTCGGTGTCGAACCTTGCCTTAAAATACAAGCTTAGCGAAAGTGATTTATTTGAAGCCCTTAAAAATAATGGTATCGAAGCTAATAGCGGTCAAACCGTTGAAGATATTGCTAAAGCAAACGACAAACGGCCAGGTGAAATCCTAAAAGTATTGCGCGAAGAAAGGCAAAGGCAGGAGAAGAAGGAGTGAGTTTGAGAGGGAGAGAGGGAGAGACTGAGAGAGGGAGAGACTAAGAGAGGGAGAGACTGAGAGACGGAGAGACGGAGAGAGGGAGTGATGGAGCGAGGGAGCGAGAGAGTGATGGTGTGAGGGAGTGATGGTGTGAGGGAGAGACTGAGAGAGGGAGAGACTGAGAGAGGGAGAGACGGAGAGACGGAGAGACTGAGAGAGGGAGAGACTGAGCGATGGAGCGAGGGAGTGAGGGAGCGAGGGAGTGAGGGTGTGATGGTGTGAGGGAGTGATTGGGAGACAGAATGAATGTGGGAGATGGAGCGAGGGAGAGTCTGAGATAATGCCATTGATTAAACAAAAATTGATTTCATATCAAGGATTAAACTTATGAAAACTTTCAACAATATTTTTTTATCCATCCTTATTTTAGGCCTCATTTCTCAAAGCCTTGTGGCACAAAAAGAGTTTACCCAAACCATACGCGGAAAAATTGTAGATAGACAGTCGCAAATCACACTGCCGGGAGCAAATGTAATTTTGCTCGATTCTGATCCAATAATGGGAGTATCGTCTGATTTGGATGGTAAATTCCGTTTCGAAAATATCCCGGTAGGAAGACATAGCCTTAAAATTACGTTTATGGGCTACGAGCCAATTATAATAAACAACGTAATTCTGGGATCGGGCAAAGAACTTGTGCTGAACATCGAAATGGAAGAGCAGGTTATAACCACCGGTGAAGTTGTTGTATTTGCTCGTTTCAGGAAAGATCGGGCAATAAATAAAATGGCAACTGTGAGTGCCCGTTCCTTTACTGTGGAAGAAACTCAGCGATATGCCGGAAGCCTCGGCGATCCATCACGCATGGCAGCAAATTTTGCGGGGGTTGTTTCGTCGAACGATCGCAGAAATGATATTGTGATTCGTGGAAATTCTCCAATGGGATTACTATGGCGATTGGAAGGTATTGAAATTCCAAACCCAAACCATTTTGGTGCAATGGGTACCACAGGCGGCCCGGTAAGTATGCTAAACAACAATTTGCTTACTAACTCCGATTTCTTTACGGGAGCATTTCCTGCCGAATATGGCAATGCACTGGCCGGTGCCTTCGATTTACGTATGCGCAATGGTAACAACGAAAAGCACGAGTTTGTAGGACAAGTTGGGTTCAATGGTTTTGAGTTGGGTGCAGAGGGGCCATTGTCAGAATCCGGTTCTTCGTTTTTGCTTAATTACCGCTACTCTACCCTTGATGTGATGCACAAACTGGGTCTTGAATTTGGTACAGGTTCGGCTATTCCACAATATCAGGATTTATCCTTTAAAGTTAATATGCCCGGAACAAAGGCCGGTCATTTTTCTGTTTTTGGCCTGGGCGGGATTAGTTATATTGAGATGAACAACGAAGAAGGATGGGGCATGAATGAAGTTTATACCGAGTATGGCTCAGATATGGGCGTGTTAGGTGTGAACCACCAGTTTTTCTTTAACAATAAATCAAGATTGAAAACTTCTGTTTCATATTCTGGTTTCAAAACCGGTACATTAGTAGATTCTTTGTATGGCGATAATTATGAAAATTCTTACGATTTTTACAGATCATCGCTGGCCGAATCGAAATTATCGTTTGCCACACAGCACATATATAAATTGAGTGCCAAAAACAATTTTAAAACAGGTGTAATTTTCGATCATTTTAATGTGAACTACATCGACAGTTTTTTGGATTATAAAATCGGACAATTCAGGAAACTTACCGAAAATAAGGGCAGTATGGACCTGACCCGTGCATTTACACAGTGGCAGCATAAATTCACAAATAATCTTGTTCTTAATTCCGGCCTTCATTTTTCATATTTTCATTTTAACAACGAGGCCTGTCTCGAACCCCGCATGGGATTGCGATGGAGTTTCCATGGCAATCAGGCTTTGAATTTTGGTTATGGCTATCACTCTCAGCTACAACCCAAAATGAACTATTTTATTCAAACCCGCCTTGCTGATGGCAGCTACATCGAAACCAATACTGATTTAAAAATGTCGCGCAGTCAACATTTTATTGTAGGTTACGACAGGCGTTTTGGCCAGGATTTCAGATTGAAATTAGAAGCATATTATCAAAACCTGTCAAAGATCCCTGTATCGCAAACCTACACTGCATTTTCGATGTTAAATGCCGGCGACTTTTTTGCCATTCCTCATGTTGATAGTTTGATAAACGAAGGTACCGGCAAAAATTACGGACTTGAACTTACTGTTGAGAAATTCTTTTCCGACGGATATTATTTTCTTGTTACTGCTTCGCTTTTCGATTCAAAATACAAAGCCTTCGATGGTGTTGAGCGAAATACAACCTTCAATGGAAATTTTATTGTTAATGCACTGGGAGGCTACGAATTGGAAGTAGGAAAACACAATACCCTTGCATTCGACCTAAAAGTAGTTTATGGTGGCAACAAACGCTTTATCCCTCTCGATTGGCAAGCCTCAATTCTTGAAGGCGAAGAAAAATTTGACTGGAATCATGCTTTTGAAGAACGATATCCCGATTATCTGCGAATTGACGTGCGGTTGAGTTTCAAATTAAATGGCAGGAAAATAAATCAGGAATGGGCATTAGACATACAAAATGTTACTAATAACAAAAATATTTTGGTTGAAAGCTTCGATTACAATGCAGATGAGCCGTGGAATTCAAGTATGCACAAGCAATATCAAACCGAGCTATTCCCAATGATGACTTATAGGATATTCTTTTAGTTCCGAATTAAAAGTTAATAGTTTAGCGAAACTGGTTTTATCGTTTGTCTTTTCCATTTTCCCCCTGTGGATAAAGCTGTTAATTATTTACCAGGCAATCTTTTGTTTTCTGAAAAACAATATCTATTTTTGCAGCCCATTTAGAAAAATAAGAATTTAACAAATATACTGAAATGAGAAAAGGAATTCATCCGAAAAATTACAGGTTGGTAGTGTTCAAGGACATGTCGAACGATTATCAGTTTATGACAAAGTCGACCGCGCCAACAAAGGATAAAATCGAGGTTGATGGTGTTGAATACCCATTGATAAAACTTGAGATTTCGAATACATCGCACCCGTTTTATACCGGTAAGATGAAATTGGTAGATACCGCAGGACGCGTCGATAAGTTCCTGAGTAAGTATCAGAAACATTTAGACAAAAGAAAAAAATAGTATTGCAAAATATAAAAGCCCCGCACAACGGGGTTTTTTTATGCCTGTTTTTTCAAAAAAATCTATATTTAATTATTAGCCATTAATTACTAATTTTATCGGATTAATATTTTTGATAACACCAAAACAATTTCAGCATGAACTACATTATTTTCGATAACCAATACCGCGATAATTTACTCCCCCTTGTTTTTACCCGCCCTGTTTGCCAAACAAGGATAGGCATTGTTACAATTAAAGAAAAGTGGGAACATTTTCTCGGGCAATCCTGCTCATTTCACAGCCAGGATTACTTAAAGG
>JAYENH010000078.1:0-5479 GCA_034721995.1 Bacteroidota bacterium | reverse complement strand
CGAAAAGGCAACAGGGTTTTTGGCTCGGCCAAATTTATTACCGACAATTTTTATCAGCTCGAAGGTGGAGACCCTATATTGCAATTGATTTTGCGCTATTACACTATTATCCCCATCAATAAAAAGTGGAACGCAGGTTTTGGAATTTATGGTGGCGATTTAATTGGCGAAAACCCCGATGCCGGATACCTGAGTTTTAGTATGGGAGGTTTTTGGGACGAATATGTGAGCACCAATTTTCCGTTTTACGGACTTGCACTTATGCAGGAAACCGGTTACTCCACACTTACTTCCAGGTTTGATCTGAATTATAATCCCGGCTTCAACCATTTTATTTTTCTCAGATCGAACATTGGCAAAGCCGACAGCAATTTCGAGAACCTTTTTAATGGTCGCGATTATATCGGAGGACTTGGGCTTGGTTACGGGTTTAAAAGTTTGTTTGGCCCGCTCGAAGCAATGTTTACTTATTCGAATGTAAATAATGGAATTGACTTTATCGTGAATCTGGGATATACTTTGTAAGAGGTTCAGATGTTCAATGGTTCAGAAGTTCAGCGTTAAAAAGGCTCGGAGGTTACGACTTCTGTCTTCCAGCTTCAGTCTTCCGATTTCCGACTTCCATAAAAATCACTAAATTTGGCAGAAATTATTTTAGAAAACATCAGTTAAGCTTTATACTATGGCTATTCAGATTAACGAAAAAGATTTAAAGAAATTTATAATAATTGGCGACAGGGTACTGATTAGGCCAAAAAGCCATCAGGAACGTACAAATTCGGGATTATTTCTGCCCCCTGGTGTTCAGGAAAAAGAGAAAATACATAGTGGTTACGTTTTAAAAGTAGGCCCGGGATATCCAATCCCTGCAATAAACGAAACCGACGAACCCTGGAAAGACCGGCACGATGAAGTAAAGTATGTGCCACTTCAACCTGTTGAAGGCGACCTGGCCGTTTATCTTCAGGGAAGTTCTTTTGAAATTGAATTTAACCGCGAAAAATTGATTATTGTTTCTCATTCTGCTATTTTATTTCTTATCAGGGATGAAGGACTTTTTAAATAATCAAAAACATAAACCTCTAATTTAATAAAAATTATTATGCAAACAAAAAATGTAATTATGTGGGCAACAGTAGTTGCCTTAATTGGAATCATGTCTGTCTCGTGTGGCGAGCAGAAAAAAGATTCTTCAAAAGGAGATAAAAAAGAAATGAATGTACGAAAAATTCCGCTTGAAGATTTTTTCAAGAACCCCGAAAAATCTTCTTACAAAATTTCGCCAGATGGTAAGTACTATTCTTACATGGCACCCTACCAGGACAGGATGAACGTGTTTATCCAGGAAATTGGGAAAGAAGAAGTAACGCAGGTTACCTTTGAAACAGAGCGCGACCTTGCCGGTTATACATGGGGAAGTAAAACCCGTATCCTTTATTTAAAAGATACCGGTGGAGATGAAAACTTCAAGTTATTTGCAGTAAATGTAGATGGTAGTAACGCTATTTCTCTAACAGATTTCGAAGGTGTGCGCACCCGATTTATTGATGATTTGGAGGATAACCCAAGCGAAATTATCATTGGCATGAACAAGCGTGATGCCCGGGTTTTCGATCCTTACCGGTTAAATATCGAAACCGGAGAAATGATTATGTTGGCAGAAAACCCCGGAAATATTCAGGGCTGGATAACCGACCACAATGGCAGGTTGCGTGTGGCAACAGCAAATGATGGAGTTGAAACCAGTATATTGTACCGCGAAACCGAAGATGATGAATTTAAAGTTGTCTTAGAAACCAATTTCAAAGAAAGTGTTAGCCCTTTATTTTTTGATTTCGAAAATAAAAATATGTATGTTTCGTCGAACCTGGGGCGCGATAAATCGGCTATTGTTGTGTTCGATATTAAAAATGGAAAAGAGATCGAGGAGATTTTTTCCCATCCCGAAGTCGATGTCAGTAACCTGATGTACTCCAAAAAGCGCAAGGTGTTGACTGCCGTTTCGTATTACACCGACAAGAGCCACCGTCATTTTTTCGATGCCGAAACCGAGGAAATGGTAAATCGCCTGAAAAAAGATTTGGGACAGTATGAAATTAGCATCAGCTCGACAACGCGCGACGAAACAAAATATATTGTTCGCACTTACAGCGATCGTTCTCTCGGAGCTTATTTTCTGTATGATAAAAATACCGATAAGCTCGACAAAATTGTTGATGTGGCCGACTGGATCGATGAAAATGAAATGGCCGTAATGAAACCCATTAAGTATACTTCGCGTGATGGATTGATCATAAATGGATATTTAACTCTTCCAATTGGATTAGAGGCGAAAAATCTTCCTGTAATAATAAATCCACATGGCGGTCCCTGGGCACGCGATCGTTGGGGCTTTAACCCCGAAATACAATTCCTTGCCAACCGGGGTTATGCTGTGTTGCAAATGAATTTTCGTGGATCGACCGGATATGGAAAGGATTTCTGGGAGGCCTCATTTAAAGAATGGGGGAAAACTATGCAGGACGATATTACCGATGGTGTAAACTGGCTGGTTAAACAGGGCATTGCCGATCCTGAGCGGGTTTCAATTTATGGTGCAAGTTATGGCGGATATGCTGTGCTTGCAGGTCTTGCCTTTACCCCCGATTTATATTGTTGTGGTATCGACTATGTGGGAGTTTCAAATATGTTCTCGTTTATGAAAACCATTCCACCATATTGGAAACCATTTTTGGCAATGATGTATGAAATGGTTGGCGATCCGGTAAAAGACAGTTTATTATTGGCCGATGCATCGCCGGCATTGCAGGCTCATAAAATTACAGCACCCTTGTTTATTGCCCAGGGCGCCAACGACCCGCGGGTTAACAAAGATGAGTCGGACCAGATGGTTGCTGCCATGAAAGAGCGTGGCGTAGAAGTGGAATATTTGGTAAAAGAAAACGAAGGCCATGGTTTCCACAATCAGGAAAATCAATTCGATTTTTACCGTGCCATGGAGAAATTCTTGGAAAAACACATGTAGAAATTAAAATAAATATCTATAACAAGGAGCATGAAACAAGCATCATGCTCCTTTGTTGTTCTCTCACAAAATTTCAGGAACTGATATTAGAAATATGAAACATCCATGCTAAAAAATTTTAACACACAGGAGGATGACTAAAAAATCTTTGCGACTTTGCGGCTTTGCGAGAAATATATTTTAAACAAATGAAACATCCATGGCAATAAATTTTGGCACACAGGAGGATGACTAAAAAATCTTTGCGACTTCGCGGCTTTGCGAGAAATATATTTTAAAAATATGAAATGACTATTCAACTATTTCACAAATCAACAAATTCACAAATCCCCCCTTTCCGGCTTACAAAAGTTTATTAATTTTGCCAGCATATTTTCCGGCCCTATAGTTCAATGGATAGAATGTAAGATTCCGGTTCTTATGATCTGGGTTCGAATCCCGGTAGGGTCACAAAATATATTGAGACTTCGCAGCATTAGAAAGCTTGCGGAGTTTTTTTATTTACCCCTGTTAAAACTAAAAGTTTTATCTTCGCCACGATTAGCTGCAAAGGAAGATGGAAGCATATAAAGTAGTTTTTTTAATCGGATGAAACTGACAGATGAAGATATAAAAAGTATTGCCCAATCGGGCGAAGGCTATAATGCCGAATTTAAAATATCTGTACCGTCAAAAGTAAAAGAACTTGCCGGAGAGGTTTGTGCCTTTGCTAATGCAGCCGGCGGGGTTTTGTTGCTTGGAGTTGACGATGGCAACAAAATACAGGGTATTGAAATAAACAATAGCAAACGCTCGGCTATACAGGATTCGCTTTCTCAAATCAATCCTAATCTTTATTGCCCTTTTTATTTTGTTGAAGTAGAAGGAAAACAAATCGGGGTAATTGAAGTGCCTTCAGGATTGCAAAAACCTTATGTTGTGTCGGGGGCAATCTATATCAGGCAAGGGGCAAATTCGCAAAAAATTACTTCGGTCGAACAAATGCGCGATTTTTTTCAACAGTCGGGCCGTATATATTTCGATGAAGGAAGTTGTAGTAATTTTTCTTATGAGGATGATTTCGACAAAGAATTCTTTAAAGAATTCAGGATAATTGCCGGTTTTTCAAAAGCCACTGAAAATTGGCAAATCATCAGGAATTTGCAATTACTAAATGATATTAAAGTTTTTAAAAACGGTAGTGTCTTGTTTTTCGGCAAACAACCTGAAGTGTTTTTTGAAAAAGCCGTAATCCGATGCCTTGCTTTTGAAGGCACTGACAAAGTGCAGATAATTGACGATAAAGTATGGGGAGGCCCGTTAATGCAACAATACCGTGATGCCTTGCGATGGCTGAAGACTAAATTAAGTGTACGATATATTATTGAAGGTAGCGGGCCAAGAAAAGAGGTTTGGGAAATACCAGAAACCGCCCTTAAAGAATCAATTATAAATGCCCTTTCGCATCGCGATTATTACGATAAGGGTGGCAGGACTTTGATTGAGTTGTATGATGACCGTGTAGAAATATCCAATCCCGGAGGTTTGGTAAGTACTGTTTCGCCGGAGGAGTTCGGAACGAAAAGCTCAAGCAGAAATCCACTTATTTTTGGTTTGTTTCAAAGGATAGAAATGGTCGAACAAGTAGGCTCGGGAATCAGACGGATAAAAACAGCTATCGGTGAAGCCGGATTGCCAAAACCGGTATTTAAAACAAAAGGGATGTTTACGATTGTTTTTCAACGGCCAGAAAACGCTTTTAAGAAAACGTCGGGGAAAACGTCGGGGAAAACGTGGGGGAAAATATTAGATTTAGTTAAAGAAAACCCCAAAATAGCAATTGCTGAGATGTCGATACAAATTGGTGTAACAAAACGTTCAATAGAACAAAATATAAGTAAACTAAAGGAACAAGGAATATTAACACGTATTGGTTCTGATAAAACCGGCTACTGGAAAATAATTGAAAATAAAAAATTGTTTAACAATAGTTACGGAACTAAAGACCTTGTAAAAGACCCTATAAGCGACCCTATAAAAGACCCATTAAGAGACCCATTAAGAGACCCTATAAAATTGTTATCAGAAAATGAGTTGAAAATTTATAATATTATAAGTGAAAGGTCAGAGGTAACTATTAAAGAATTATCTGATATTGTAGATATTAGAGAAAGGAACATCAGAAAAAATATAGAAAGGTTAAAAGAAAAAGGCTTGTTAAAAAGAATTGGTTCAAGAAAAACAGGCATTTGGAAAATTATTAATAATGAAGAATTGTTTAATAATGATTATAGACCAAAAGTCCCTATAAGCGACCCTATAAGCGACCCTATAAAAGACCCATTAAGAGACCCATTAAGAGACCCATTAAGAGACCCTATAAAATTGTTATCAGAAAATGAGTTGAAAATTTATAATATTATAAGTGAAAGGTCAGAGGTAACTATTAAAGAATTATCTGATATTGTAGATATT
>JAYENH010000077.1:0-5503 GCA_034721995.1 Bacteroidota bacterium | reverse complement strand
TAATACTTCAGAAAGGGAAAACTATGTGTGATATTTATTAGGAATTGCTTCTACTCCTGAACCTTCATTGATTTTTGCCAAACCCGAAAGCCCACAACAGCAAGAATGCCATAAACTGTCATAAGGATTGCAGTTATGTACAGTTCTCTGTAAATATATAAGCCGGTTGAAACAAAATCGATCAATATCCAAATAAGCCATTGTTCGATGTATTTTCGGGCAAGCATCCATGTGGCAACAATACTTAAGGAGGTTGTGAACGAATCCCAGTAAGGAAGTGGCGAATCGGTAAATCGTATTAACAGAAAAGAAATCAGAAAAAAAATAAGGCTTGTAATTATTAATAGTTTCAAGCCTAACGAAAAATTTAGTTTGATTACCGGTAATCCTTCTCCCTCAATATCTTTTCCTTTTCCGGCCCAATGCGCCCATCCGTAAATACTGATAATTACATAATAAACCTGTAATCCCATATCAGCATAGAATTTAGATGTGAAAAATACAATTGTCAAAAATAAGGAAGTGGCAATTCCCCAGGGCCAAAGCCATATTTTTTCGTTAATCGAAAAATAGATGTACACAAAACCTGTTAGGGCGGCAAATATTTCAATGTAGTTTTCTATTATCCAGATTAGCATGGTTTATTAAATTGTTACATTGCTAAATTGTTACATTGTTGATTGGTTAAGATTACCAACTGCTGACTACCAACTGCTATTCTCCATCCAAAATTGTATTATATTTTCTTCGGTTGTCGATTATTTCATAAGCTTTAAGCACAAGCGGATCAATCGTATTTGCAATTTCGAAATAGTTGCCATTTTCGTACAGGTCGCGGCCAAATAAGGCTTTCATCTGAACGGCGATAAGTTCCCTTGATAGAGCAATTTCTTCCTTATTTCTTTCAATTCCTTCTTTCTGGGCCATTGAAAAAAGCTTATTCAGCAATAATGAATCGACCTCGAAATTATGCTTGAAATAATTAAAATCAGGATACATGGTTTTTAGCGAATCTCTTTTGCTGTCGATTTTCGAAAGCACAAATTTGTTCAATATTCCTTTGCGTACTAAGTCTTTATAATAATCGGTATAAATTATTGTGTCGATGGGTACAAAAATGTCGGGCATAATCCCACCTCCGCCAAATACAGTACGTTGTTTGCTTAAAGTTCTGAATTTCAGCGAATCGGCAAAATGTATGCTGTCCTTATGTAAAAGCTCGCCTCTTTTAAACCTATTGCTGATATCTTTTCGATATTGTTCGACACCATTTTTATATGATTTTTGTATAGAGCGGCCGGTTGGAGTGTAATAATATGCAATTGTAATGCGGGTAGCCGATCCATCGAATAATGGATATTGCCGCTGCACCAAGCCTTTGCCAAATGAGCGACGACCAATTAATACGCCCCGGTCCCAATCCTGAATAGCCCCCGAAACTATTTCGCTGGCCGATGCCGATCCTTCGTTTATTATTACAGCCAGCCTGCCATTTTCAAAATCGCCTCTGCTTGTTGCATTATATATTTTCTTCGGATTATTGATACCCTCGGTATAAACTATCAATTTACCTGTGTCGAGAAAATGATCGGACAACTCGATTGCCATGTTCAGGTATCCTCCTCCATTGCCTTCCATATCAAGTATCAGGTGCTTCATTCCCTTTTCCTTTAAAGATAAAAGAGCTTTTTCAAATTCCTTTTTTGTCGTGGCCGAAAAACGGTTCAGCTTTATATATGCTATTCTCCTGTCTACCATGTAAGCTGCATCAACACTATGGATTGGGATTTTATCGCGGGTAATGGCAAAGTCCAGTAAATCGCTTTCGCCAAAACGCTTTATGCCAACATTTACAACCGTGCCTTTTGCCCCCATCAGCTTGCTTCGTACTTTTTTGTTTGTGATGCCTATTCCTGCCACATTCTTTTTATCGACAGTAACAATGCGATCGCCTGATTTTATTCCAAGTTTATCGGAAGGGCCACCGGCAATAGGATGTATCACCAAAATAGTATCGTCGAGAATATTAAATTGTATTCCGATGCCATCGAAGTTTCCCTGCAATGGTTCGTTCATCAATTTTACTTCATCTTTGCTGATATATACAGAATGAGGGTCAAGTTCTTTTAGCATGGCAACAATTGCAGCTTCGGTTAGTTTGTTTATGTCTACCGAATCGACATATTGTTTTTCGATAAGGTTTAACAAGCGACTAAACTTCTTACTTTGAGTACCATTTTGCGAAAAGGCCTGAATGCTTAGAAAGAGAACCAAAGTCGCAAGTATGGCTGCAATTCTTATTATTTGATTCTTCATTATTCTTCTTTTGATTTATGTGTGGCAAAGATATAAAGTTAAATGGTTGATTGGTTGAATTGGGGAATTGGTTGAATGGTTAAATTGCCTACTGCCTACTGCTGACTGGAGACTGCTGACTGCCGACTGTGGACTGTGGACTGCTGATTGGGAAACTACGGAGCAATGGGCAATGAAAAACTAAAAGTACTTCCATTTCCATATTTAGATTCGGCCCAGATCCTACCTCTGTTTTTTTCAATAAATTCGTGGCAAAGAATAAGTCCAAGCCCACTGCCATTTTCTTGTTCTGTTCCGGGGGTTTTTATTTTTTCGCCTACCTTAAATAATTTTTCAATGTTTTCCGGCTCAATACCAACTCCATTGTCAGCTATGTGTACCGTACGGAATTTATCATCTTTAGTAATTGTTATTTTTATACTTTGTCCACGCTCTGAAAACTTAATGGCATTGGACACAAGGTTTCTGAACACTGTTTTAACCATGTTTGGATCAGCAACAACAATCGAATTATATCCAATATCAATACTGATTCGAATGTTTTTTCTGTTTGCCTCCGGCTTTGAATATACGGCACATTCGTTTGCATAAATACTTAGGTCAATTTCTTCGGGTTTACATTCGAGTTGTCCGGTTTGTGTAAACGACCATTGCAAAAGGTTCTGTAATAATTTGTAAGTTGTTTCGGCTGCCTCACGCAAATTGTTAATATATTGTAACTTTTCTTCATCTTTAAAATCGTCGAAATATTCTGATAACAGTTGGGCAAACCCGAGAATAGCATTAAAAGGGTTTTTAAGGTCGTGGCCTATTATCGAAAAAAACTTATTTTTTGCTGCATTAGATTCTGCAAGGTCTTGTTCGCGTTTTTGTAAATCTTCGAAACTTCTGTTTCGCTGCAAAAGGCCCCAGATTTCAGAACTAAACTGTGAAAAAAACAAAACCTTGTCAGCAATATTATCTTTATCGAAATTGGCAATACCGGCTACCCCAACTACCATGTCTCCCTCAATAATTGGTATTAAGGCTATGTTTTTAATATGAAAAGAGCTTTTAAATAATTTGTCTAATCTATTGTCGATTATTTCGTCTTTCGATAGGTAAGTGGTATTCCTTTTTTTTCTTATTTCGGAAAGAACAGGAAAATCAGAAAATTCAAAAGTAATTTGCCGGTTAAGATATACCCGGTCAATTTCGGGATTAAAACATGAATGCTCTGATAATTGGTCGGTTCCCGGCAACCATGAAAGGCAAAAACTCCTTTTCGCTAATGAAAATTTACAAAATGTTTGATGCGCTTGTTTTAAAAGGCTTTCGTAGCTGTTAAAAAGATTTTTGTTTAGTTGGTTCAAAATCTCCAATCGCTTTTCGTTTTGCTTTATTTTCTTTTCATTTCTCTTTCGATCAGAAATGTCGATAACAACTCCCAGAAGTCCGGCAACTTCATTATTTTCATTACTATATCTCGATTTGTAAATAAGAACATCATGTCGTTTTTTATCGGAATATACTATTGTCGATTCATATTTATTTATTCCGCGTTCTTTAAGGGTTTTGTCGTCCATTGTTGAATGGTCATCAATGCTATCATAACTTTTGTATTCTTCCAGGGTTTTTCCAATCAGTTCTTTTTCTTTTATGCCCACCATATTTTCGAAATCCGCATTACAGCCAAGTATCCGTTTGTTTTTATCTTTATAAAACATTGGGCCGGGAATTGTTTTTATTAAAGTGTTTAGAAATTCGTTTTGTTTGCTAAGCTCCGATTTTTGCTTGTTAAGCAATTTATTGAACTTTGAAATCTGCCTGAAACGAATTATTCCAAAAATTATAATTATCAAAAAAGCAATAAGATTTATTATGAGCGACCATGTAAGATGTTTTGCTTGATTTAATTTTTCGGCCTGCACATTTTTAATCTCAGTGAGCTTGTCGATTTGTTCTTGTTTTTTTTCAATTTCATTGACAATCTGCAAATTAGCAATGGCTTGTTTACTTTCTTCGTTAAAAATGCTATCACGCAAGGTATGACCTTCCCGATTGTACATTAATGCTTCATTATACCTGCCTTGTTGCGCTCGTAATTCCGCATAACTTAAAAGTATTTGCGATTCTAAATCTCTAAGATTTTCAACGCGTGCAATAGCAAAACTGTTGTCCAGATAATATTCTGCCAATTGAAAATTTCCAATCTCAAAATATGTATTAGCAATATTGAGATTGAAGTTTGCCAGGGCGTATTTATTGCCAATATCCTCCATCTTTTCAATAGCCCCGAGAAACATAGCAATTGCTTCATCATATTTCTCCATATCGGAAAGAGCTTCTCCGAGATTGTTATAGGTATAAGCAATTCCTGAAATATTTTTTATTGAGTCGTTTAACACAAGTGCTTTCTGATAATAATTATATGCATCAGCAACATGACCTTTTCCCTGAAGCAATTTGCCAATATTATTGAAAGCAGTTGCTATGCCCTTATTGTAATCTATATCCTTAAAATTGGCAAGGGCCTCGTGTTGGGACTTCATTGCCATATTGTCCATGTTTAGCTTTTCGTAGGTATTTCCAATATTTATTAATGTTATGGCAATGGTTTTTTTGTTACCGATTTTACGTTTTTTATCCAGCGATTGCAAATAGAAATCCAGTGCTTTTTCAAATGAACCAAGTTGCTCGTACACCAGGCCGATATTATTAAACGATTTTGCAATTCCCAATTGATTACCGGATTTTTCTTTTATGTCGAGCGATTGTTTATAATATTCGAGTGCATTTGCGTAATCGCCTTTTATTTTGTACAAAACGCCAATGTTGTTAGCCGATTGGGACATCTCTACCGAGTCTTCGGCAGTAATCATCATATCATAATAATGATGGCTGTATATCAGTGCCGAATCGGTGTTTCCCATTTGATAGTGTAGCTTAATTGCATTGTTGTAAATAATTTTCTTTAACCATGGTAGGTTGCCAGCTTTTTTTACAAGATTAATGGTTCGATGGATATACTCAATTGTCTTTTCAGGATTTGTTTTTCGGTATTCCCTCGCCAGTTTGTGCATGTTGTAAATCTTAGCCGAATCATCGAGCGTGGTGATTAGGTTCTCAAGACTATCTGTAATATGCTGGTTTTGCGCATATAATGGAAACGAAAATCCTATTAGGATAATCAAAATATATTTTTCTG
>JAYENH010000076.1:0-5503 GCA_034721995.1 Bacteroidota bacterium | reverse complement strand
TAAAAATGGAATGCTTACAAAAGCCATTGCCAGCCCAATTCCAATCGGATGCCCCACAAAGTTCAACCCTACTTTAGAAGCCATGCCACCCAGCACCGAGTCGCGGGCAATAAACCCTAAAATAGCAATTCCTGCAGCCGAATGTGGAATAACAATAGGTATGTCGATAATACCTGCAACCAGTTTTTTAAAAGGGAAATTTTTTCGGGCTAGCATGTAGGCAAAGGGAATGGTCGCAAGTGCAAAAAAAACCGTAGCAAAAAATGATACACTCAAAGTAAGTACAATGCTGTTCTGAACTTCTTTATCGGTAGTTGTTTCAAACAAATCGACAAGGGGAGTTGCCAAAACAAGCCCAACCAGTGGGGCAAGAATAAATAATAATACCAATCCTCCCAGAAAACTAAAAGCCAAATGTACAGGTTGAAACTTTTGCATAAAATAATTCCATTATGAGCAGCCAAAGTTAGTTTTCTGTTTCATAAATAAAAAGTAAGTATATTTGTATTATTATAAACAAAAACAATTGCCATGGAAAAACATATACGATTCGATTGGGCAATGAAACGATTGTTGCGGCAGAAATCCAATTTTGGGATTTTAGAGGGTTTCTTATCAGAATTGTTAATGCAGGACATAATCATTCTGGAAATATTAGACAGCGAAAGTAATAAGTTACGCGAAGACGATAAGTACAATAGAGTTGATATACTTGTAAAAAGCACAAAAGACGAACTCATGCTGGTTGAAGTTCAAAACGAAAAGCAACACGATTATTTTCATCGTATGAATTATGGTCAGGCAAAGCTAATATCCGAGCATATTGATGGGGGAGATTCTTATGAGAAAATTAAAAAAGTATTTTCAATAAACATTGTTTATTTCGAACTTGGGCAAGGCAAAGATTATATTTATACAGGTACAACCCAATTCAAAGGCGTTCACAATAAGGATACATTGAATTTGAGCAGTTCACAAAAAAAGAAATACCAAAACATAAAAAAAGTATCAGATATATTTGCGACATACTATATTATTAAAGTAAATAATTTCGACGATAAAGCACTAAACACCTTAGATGAATGGATTTATTTTTTAAAGAACAGCGAGATAAAAGATGAATTTAAAGCCAAAGGATTACCCGAAGCAAAAGAGAAAATGCGTACTGACAATCTTAATAAATCCGATAAATATGACTACGACGCTTATGTAAAAGAGCAACGCATAAAAGAAGCAGAAATAACCACAGCAGTATTTGATGCCCGGGTAGCAATTGAAAATAAACTTTTGCCAAGAATTGAACAAGAAAAGCAAAGGGTTGAACAAGAAAAGCAAAGAGCTGAACAAGAACGAAAAAAAATGATAGCAACTATAAAAAACATGAATTCGGAAGGAATGTCGAATGAGCTGATCTCAAAATACACCGGAGAAAAAATAGAAACTATCGAAAAATATTTATCATCAAAGCAATAATTTTAGAAATCACTAATCAATTATTTACCCTTTTTTCCTGATCTTAAGTTTCTGGCCTGGTGCAAGCGAACCTGTGTTTGAAATGTTATTCAATTGGCGAATATTTTCGGCACTTATTCCGGGATACTTTTTTGCAATAGTCCAAAGATTATCGCCCCGGCGCACCGTGTAGCAAACATATTGCGAATCGTCAGCAATTGTAACCTTCTTTTTTACTGATTTTGATTTTGTTGCTTTCCCAATACTTGCCTGCTTTTCGGCAAAGCTCATCGAATTGATATTTTTATATTTATCTTTTTTGCTCTTAGGAACATAAATCACAAGTTTTTGCCCTACCCTGATCATGTTACGTCGAACATTGTTCCAATAGCGCACCTGTGAAAGGCCGACCCCATACCATTCCGAAATGTATCCGAGATTATCGCCCGACTTTACCTTATAAATCAGCTTTACACTATTTTGTGGGGGAGGTGCTGTGTAGCTGGTATATTTTGCCGGAGCTTTCAGTTTTTTGTTTGGGTCGAAAAACTTTTTATCCTGATAAGTAAAAATAGAATCCTGCAAATCGATAAAATGGCTTGTGTACTCAACAGGGATTTTCAGGGTATAAGTTTTTTTTACTGCCGGAATAATATCGCGCCTGTACTGTGGGTTTAAATCGCGCAACACTTGTAATGGCAGGTTTAGGACTTCCGATATTTGTTTCAGGTGTAATTGTTCCGAAATCATTATTGTATCGGTGGCAAGTGCCATGTCAATTGCTTGTGGCTTTAAATTGTGTTCCTTATAAAAATTCATGGTATATGTTGCTGCGATAAATGCAGGTACATAGCCACGTGTTTCGCGTGGCAGGCGGTAATAAATATCCCAGTAATTTGTTTTGCCCCCTGTGCGGCGGATAGCTTTCCTAACATTTCCAGGGCCGCAATTGTAAGCCGCAATAACTAATGTCCAGTCGCCAAACATATCGTAGAGATCGGATAAAAATTCGGCAGCTGCATAACTTGCCGCAATTGGGTCGCGCCGCTCGTCGACATAAGAGTTTATTTCTAATTTATACATCTTTCCCGTGGAATACATAAATTGCCATAATCCGGTTGCACCAACTCTCGAAACCGCACGGGGGTTAAGTGCCGATTCAATAACCGGAAGATATTTTAATTCATGTGGAAGCCCGTATTCGTCGAGTATCCTTTCGAAAACCGGAAAATAATAATCCGTTAGCCCAAGCATGATTTCAACTTTTTCGCGCTTTTTTTGGGTATACACTTTAAGGTATGCTTTTACTTTTTTGTTGAACGATAGATCGATAACAGAGGGAATTTGTGCGAGGCGTTTGATATAAACCGAATCGGGAAAAGAGGGCACAAAAGTAGAATCAATAATTATGTTTGCTGATGAATCAAGATGGCGCATGGCCAGTGATTGCTGCACGGCAAAAAGGTTTGTGAGGCTGTCGAGATTTTTCAAATACAGGAAATTGGCGAGTTCCTCGTGTCCTAAAACAGAATCGAGTTTAAGCGAGTCTTTGTTTTCATCAAAAGAAAAAACTGTATAAACCTGAAACAGTAGCAGTATTAATACTGAAATTCGAAGTTGTTTTATCATTCTATAAATTGGGTTAAAAATTCAATGTAAGTTTTAAGCCGGTTTCCGGTGCAAAAGTATATTTATTCCTGAATACAGGCTCTATTTTTAAGCTAAGATCGCGGCTGATATCATAATTATAAAAATGGGCATCAACATTGGCCTGAAGAACATTTATTCCCCAAAGGGCAAACATCCCGATAAAACTTAGGTCGCGGTTTCGCCGGTAATAGTCGATATTATCGATCAACTGGTCTTGTGGGACTATGCCATTAAATTCGTCGTTAGGAAAATCATTGAAGGCTTTTTTAAATCTTTGTAGTTCGCCATTGTTCCAGTTTGCTGAATATATCAGGCCTCCAAAACCTGCATAAATAATGGGAATTATCCAATACTTTTTGTTGTATGCCTGTCCCCAGCCCGGAATAAAAGTGGAGTACAATGTTGCTTTTCGCGGCGAATGATAATTTTCATCTTCGCTAAGGGTTATGGTGTCGCCTTTAATCTGGCCAAACACCGTCGGTTGATTTGCACAAATCAAAATCAGCAAAAAAAATGCAAATAATATAAATTTGAAAAAATGCCTGTCCAAGTTTGTTCTATTTGTTTAATCGATCTAATATTCCAACAATACGTTCTAAATCATCATCAGAAGCAAAATGAATAACAATTTGTCCTTTGCCGTTTTTTGCCCGTTTAAATTGTATAGGTGTATCGAAATAATCAATTAGGTGTTTTTCGAGGCCTGAATATTCTTTTGCTTCGTTTGCGGCAGGTTTTCCGGGTTTTGCAGTTTCGTCTTTGTCGCGGGTAAATTTGCGTACCAACTCTTCGGTTTTTCGCACCGACAGGTCTTCTTCGATTATCTTCAGGCTTATTTTCAATTGCATGTCGGTATCGTCGACCACAACAAGGGCACGTGCATGTCCCATTCCAATTTTTTTATTTCTGATGCCTTTCTGAATTTCAACAGGAAGCTTAAGTAAGCGAAGATAGTTGGATATTGTTGAACGTCCCTTTCCTACACGTTTGCTCAGGTCTTCGTGTATAAGGTTACACTCTTCCATCAGGCGCTGATAGCTTATGGCAATTTCAATTGCATCAAGATCCTGCCGTTGGATATTTTCTACCAAAGCCATTTCTAACATTCCCTGATCGTTGGCTTTTCTTATATATGCAGGAATACTTGACAGGCCTGCATTTCTTGATGCCCTGACACGTCTTTCGCCCGAAATTATCTGAAAGCGGCCATTGTCCATTTCGCGTACAGTAATGGGCTGGATCAATCCGAGTTCAAGTATCGAAGATGTTAGATCGTCTAAGGTTTCTTGATCGAAATTTGTACGTGGCTGATAAGGGTTTACATCAATTGAAATTAATTCAACTTCATTGATGGCTTCATTTTTAGTAATCTCCGTTTCTTCAGGTTCACTAATTAAAGCATCTAATCCTCTACCTAAAGCACTTTTTTTAGCTGCTGCCATTTTTTTACTCAATTACTTTTTTGTTTGAATCTATCTTTGACATATTGTTTCTATGTATCAATTCTTTGGCAAGGTTCAGATAGTTTTTTGCACCCGCCGATGACGCATCGTACATTACCACAGGCTTTCCATAACTTGGTGCTTCACCTAAAGTAACATTTCGCCTTATCAGTGTTTTAAATACCATTTGCTGAAAATGTTTATTTACTTCCTCAACTACCTGATTCGATAAGCGAAGCCGCGAGTCGTACATTGTCAACAAAAAACCTTCGATTTGCAAAGCCGGATTTAAACGCGCCTGTATAATTTTTATTGTATTTAACAGTTTTCCCAAACCTTCGAGTGCAAAATATTCGCATTGCACAGGAATCATTATCGAATCGGCAGCAGTAAGGGCATTTACTGTTATAAGACCCAACGACGGGCTGCAATCAATAAGTACATAATCGTAATCATCGCGTACTTTATCAATTACCTGTTTCATTATTTTCTCGCGGTTGGGCTTGTTTAAGATTTCTATTTCGGCACCAACTAAATCAATATGCGATGGGATAAGGTCCATCCCTTTTGTTTCGCTTTGTAAAATAACATCTGCCGGATTAACACCATCAATTAAACACTCGTAAATACTTGCTTTAACATGTCGCACATCAAATCCAATACCCGATGTTGCATTACTTTGCGGATCGGCATCAACTATCAATACTTTTTTATCGAGTACAGCAAGGCTTGCCGCAAGGTTTATAGCCGTGGTGGTCTTACCCACACCGCCTTTCTGGTTAGCTACAGCAATTACTTTTGACATAATAATTTCCCGATTTGATTTAGCGCAAAAATCACTTAATTTCCTGATATTTCCAAGCTTATTATTTCCTGAAATCGTAGCAGTTTAGAAATGAGAGTGAAAAAGTCAGAAGCAGGAAGCCAGGAGAATGAAGACCAAAAATATGAGAGAGGAG
>JAYENH010000075.1:0-5526 GCA_034721995.1 Bacteroidota bacterium | reverse complement strand
CTCTTTGCCTTTTTCTGCAATGTCTCCTTTGTAGGTCTGGATAATGCTTCCAACCATTGTAGCTCCAACTTCTGCCATTATCACTTCCCCAAACTTTCTGGTCGAAACAGAAACATATTCTCTTTTATTGAGACAAAAAACTTCAACAATCTCGCGTAAAGCAATCGGGTTTACCGAAAAATAACCTCCTTCGATTTTGGTTAATGATGAAACTTTTCCGCTTACCGGAAAATGAAATCGGTGGTAGTCTGTGGGGCAAAGACGAATAACAATTAAACTTCCGTTTTTGTATTTCTGTGCAAGAGCATCGTCATTAAGAAACTCCATCACATCAAAGCTATATCCTTTAATTAGAAAATCCTGATTATCGATATCAGCATAAGCCAGTATTTTTCCATCAGCAGGCGATACAACAATTATTGAATCCATGTTTACAGGCCTGGCTTCTGGCTTCAACTTACGAACAAAAAAATCGTTGAAAGAGTTAAACTCCTGCTTTTGGGCAATATCCAAATCAATATTGTATTCCGTAATAAAAGGCTCTATTTTCTCTATTGACTTGGGAGAATCCATCATCCCTCCATAATACGAAGAAATGAATTTTCTCTTTACCATTGAATGAAGACTGAGTTTTCCGATTGGGTTATTGTACAACCAGACAAGCCACTTTTTGCCGGCAACTTTCTCTATTTCAATTTCTCCAGTTTGGCGATCGATATATTTTATCGGTGCATTTTCGGATGATGGGTAAAATGCAAGTCCGACAATAATTATCAGGATCGAAAAAAATATAGTTTTCTTATTCAATTTTAACCTTAATTATTCTCCTCTGATATTTTTTATCATCGGTATTGAAAATAAAAACATAGCTACCCGAACCTAAAAAACTCACATCCAGAATTTCAATATTTGTTGGCATGCCATAAAAAGACTTTACCTTTTGCCCCATAACACTGTATATGTCGATAGATAATGTTTTTGTTTTTGGAAGATATAATGTCAGAAAACCATCAGTTGGATTTGGCCACACATGTAAATCATCAAAAAACCTAATGGTATCTTTTACTATGATTACCATGTCGTTGCCTTCGCAAAAACCATCGGAAACAGTAAGCTCGTAAATTCCATAATTTTGCGGGTACAAAAATCTGACAATATCTCCTGTGCTCCAGAGATAAGAATCATGACCAGGGCCTGCATCAAGGATTATCGTATCAATTAAGTCGGAGTAAATTGTATCGCCCAAATCGACCACAGGTACCGGAACAGCAATAGCCACAAGCGAAGCAGACGAACTACAACCTGCAAAATCGGTTACGGTAACACTAAAATCTCCTGGCATCGAAATATATAAATTCGGATTTTCCAGGCCATTGCTCCATTTATAGCTTTCGAAACGTCCTTCGATCTCAACATTTGCATAAAGGCCTTCGCAAAACAATACCGAATCGGGCAAATCAAACTGGGGCAGCTCAAGCACATCAACAAAAACCGAGTCAAAACCCTGGCAGCCCAGAACATCAGTTATCGTGCAATAATAAAAACCTTCGACAGCCGTAAAAAGATATTGCATCGTATCGCCTGTGTTCCATAAATACGACTCATAAAAGTCATCGGTTTGCAGCAATGTTGTATCGCCCTGACAAATAAAAACATCATCGCCTAAATCAACCTTAGGGAAATTTGAGATAATAACTTCGTGATTGTTGTAATCGTTGGTATAATTAACATCGCCGGGATATTCAACCCATGTGTGAAAAGAATAAATATTCACATAAGGAAGGTTAACCTGCTGGCTAAAAGTATAAATATATGTTGAACCGGCATAAATGGTATCGTTTACAAAAGCCGAAATTGTATCGCCATTATCCTTTGTATAATATACGTTAAACCCAACAATATCGAGGGTATCGTGGTTTTCTAACAAAATTGTAACATCCTGTGCTTCGAGCGTGCCACAACCCGAAACGGGCGATAATTGTTTGTTTACGCTAAGGTCGATACCTGGAATACTGTAGGATGAAAGAGAAGCCATTTTGCTAATACCATTGGGAACATATAATCCCGAATCGGGGATGTTTGGAATATTTGTATCATATTCGACAACAGCATCGAAAACACTGCCATCCGAAGCCCGCCATATTTTCCACTTAAATTCTTCGCCAACCTGAAAACCATTATTAACATTAGGCTCAGCACCCCATATTGTGGCAGCCGCTACCTCATTAACAAGCATCATTCCTCCTATATCACCTGTCGAACCGGTACCGGTGGCACACAATAGTGTGTCGGTAAACTCATAGAAAGCCGCAATATAATCGCCAAATTCCATGGGCTGATCATCAAGTAAAATGGGAGTTGACTGTAGGATTAGGATAATGTGGGTGTTCTCGGCCCCCGTGTTAATAAAAAACCAGGGGGGCGTTTGTGCTTGTCCATTTATTAATAAATAAAAAGACAACAAAAAAAGTGTAATTATTTTGTTCATTAAATCTGAAATTATTTATCTCCAAAATTAACAGAAAAATGCAAACATTGATTTTGCAAAATGAAGTTTTGTTTTATTTTTAACAAAGTTCTTCTTTCAACAAATTTTATGCAAAAAAGGCCGGAATAGTTCCAGCCTTACTTTGTATATTTTTTCTGATAATTGCTATTCCTTCGATTTTGCTTCAAGCGAAAGAATCCCGCTTATTCCATTGTTTGTATATTTATCGGTATGTGTTATGTGCGAGTCGCTAATCATGTAAGTTGCAACAGCATCGTATTCCCTACCATCCTTTGGGTTCCAGATTTTCCACTTTAGCTTTTCGCCTTCGGCCAATCCGTTGTTTTTGCCATCCTGCGCACCCCAAGCCGCAATGGTTGTAACTTTGCCCATCCAGCGAACGCCACCGGGGGCAATACCACGTCCTGTGCCTCCGGCATTTTCCAATACCACTTTATCGCCTTTCTTTTTTTCGTAAAACACGCTAACAAAAATGCCAGGTGCTGCCGGTTCTCCATCAATGGTAATTTTTATATTTGGAGGGAGCAAAACGATATGGTTCTCGCCAGTATTCTGAAATACCCAGTTGGGGCCATCGTAATAAGCATTATCGAAAACACGGTCTTCAACTCCCTGTTCGTTTTTCGCGATAAGATAAGTTGCCGTAATTTTATCGCCATTTTCAACTTCTAAGAATTTACTGTTTTTAAATGGCATAGGGCTTTTCTTGAATTTAAGACCTCCCATAAAAACGCCCGAATTGTTTCCTGTTTCTTCAAGCAACAGAATTTCCCCTTCAGGTTCCATATCGCTACCAACAGTAACACCAACACTCTGTTTGCTATTTGGGTCGGTATCTAAGTATGTTGCAACAAGTTTTACATACAAAGTTTCTTTGTTATTATACGAGAAAACTTTTTCTCCTTCGCTATTAGTTAAAAATAAGTTGGCATCTTTTTTTGCCGTTTCAACCTGTTGTTGCGCATAAGCAGGGATAATTGCCAAAAGCATTACAAGCATAAAAGCCGCTAATTGTTGTGTCAAAGTCTTCTGTTTCATTATAATTCGATTTAATTTTTCAATTCGATTTTAAAAGCGTGAAAATATACAATTTCGATCAATCACAAAAAAAATGATAAAATTTCCCTATATTTTCCTTCATCAGGTTAAAACTAAAATTCGGTTAATTTATTTTGATGGAGGGGGTAAAGCTTGTATGAAGACCAACTTCAAAAGTTTGTTGGCCTTATAAAAACTAAAAATCTTTGAAGGAGAAAAGCTGTAAGAAATTACCGATAATGATAAACAGGAACTTTTGAAGTTTACACACAAAGTGCTATACCTGCCGTGGCCGGTAAACTACAAAAGTCTCAAAGACTTTTGTAGTTGAAAAAAGGTTTTCCTCAAAACATCACATCTTCATCATTTAAAGCTTGCCTTTCATCATGCAAAAAAATAAAATTCTCAATACCTCCAAACCATTTTATCACCTCATCTCTTCGCAGTCTTGTTGGCATATTATTAATCAGTCCATTGTATGAACTGTATTTCCATTCATTTGGTTTACTTACAATATTTGCCGAAACCGGGTTCAGATGGAGGTAAATTATCAATCTCAACAGATATTCCTCATCTGTAATTTCCTTTCTTTTAAATTTGTACTGAAACAAACTTCCGGTACGTCCAATTCGTTTATTTATAGCCTTAGCATAAGAAATAAAGAAATTCTTAAAAGCCTTTTCGACAATAGAAATTTTGCTACTACTTGAAGTTGTGGTATCATTTTCTTTGCTTATATTAATCTTTTTAGACTGTGGATCGTCTATTATCTCTACTACAAAGTGAAAATGATTAGGCATAAGGCAATATGCAAATGTATTGACATGGCGGCTCAAATATTTACGAAACTGTCTCATGAAGTACTTGTAATTTTCTTCTTCATAAAATATCAAATCGCGATTATTTCCACGGTTGTATATGTGATATAATTTACCGGCTTCCATGTGTTTAGATATGATAGAAATCAATGCAAAATTAGAAAAGTTGTTGATAACTTCAAAAGTTTGTTGGCCTTGCAAAAACGAAGAAATCTTTGAAGGAGAAAAGCTGTAAGAACTTACCGATAAAGATAAACAGGAACTTTTGAAGTTTACACACAAAATGCTATACCTGCCGCGACTGGTAAACTACAAAAGTCTCAAAGACTTTTGTAGTTGTGTAAAGTCGAGAAGGAATAACTTCAAAAGTTTGTTGGCCTTGCAAAAACGAAGAAATCTTTGAAGGAGAAAAGCTGTAAGAACTTACCGATAATGACAAACAGGAACTTTTGAAGTTTACACACAAAGTGCTATACCTGCCGTGGCCGGTAAACTACAAAAGTCTCGAAGGCATTTAAAGTTGAATTGTTTTTTTATTTTTGCTGATTCATAAAAACAATCTCTAATGAAAAATTATTCAACACAAACTTTAGTCTTGCTGATTTTGCTTGTGATGTTTGCTGTACCAGCTCTATCGCAGGAAAAATATCTGGTTTATTTTAGCGATAAAAAGGGAGTGGATTTCGACCCAATTGAATATTTCGATGCCAAAGCTATCGAACGAAGGGTGAAAAACGGTTTGCCCCTCGATCACATTAGTGACTATCCGGTAAATCCTGAATACAAAGAAAGTGTTGCGACTCTAATTGAAGAAAGCGGTTTTGCATCACGATGGTTCAACTTTCAGGTGGTAAAAGCTTTCCCTTATCAAATTGAAATGGTAGAGCAATTAGCTTGTGTGCGAAAAGTGGAAGCCCTTAAAAGCCGGGCTATTGTTGCTGGTTACGACAAAAGCAATAAAACTGCTATGGACAAAGACAAGCTGATAGTAGCCCAAACCGAAAGTATGCAGGGCAGTTTATTCGAAGAAGCCGACATCAGGGGCAAAGGGGTACGGGTAGCTGTTTTCGATATTGGCTTTAACCAGGTTGATAAACACGGCGCATTTAAACACATTAGAGATGATGGCCGGATAATAAAGACATGGGATTTTATCGAAGA
>JAYENH010000074.1:16471-20145 GCA_034721995.1 Bacteroidota bacterium | reverse complement strand
GTAATCCCACCATGCATAAAAGAAATAGCTTGCCAAAAGTATTACAATGTTTTGGTAGCTTTTTCGCTGCGGAATAATCAACCAATACAGAACAAATACCAATGGCAGGAAAACAAAAAATTCGAGCGAATTAAAAAGCATGTGCTATTTTGATAATGAGTTAATTATATCGCCTATGGTTTCCCACGACTGAATTTCGCGGGCCTTAAACCGCTGCTTAAATTTCTTTTCTATTTCGACTACTAACATAATGTGGGTAATCGAATCCCAGCCTTCAATATCACTGGCTGTTGAATCGCTGCTAAGGTTAATGTCATTTTTATTTAATACCGATTTAAAAATCGTTTCCAGTTCATGTAAAATTGCTTCTTTATCCATTTTTCAGTCTCCGTTCAATTTATTTTTGACTACCTGTTTAATGTTGATCACCATTTTATTCCCCTTCCTTTATGGTTGTTTCAAAATCTGCAAATTTATCAAGTTCCCTGTACCATTTGCTATCTTTTTTGTGAAACCCCAATTTTTGATAATGATCTTTTACCGGCATATTTTTTTTGGTGGGAATATGTTCGCCAACAATACTTGAAAAACCTTTTGCTTTGGCATCGTTTGCGATTTTGTTAAAAATGAATTTTTCCAGACCACGGTTAGCAACACGGCAACTCATAACCCATGTATCGATAAAAAGTTCCGAACTGTTGATTTTTTCAAGTATTACAATATTTATTAAACCATAGTCGCCAAAATCATCTTCGAGATAAATTACATAATGAATATGATTTTCCGATTCCATAATGCGCTCTATATCGGCAAGGGAATATCTTACAGTGCGTAAATTAAACTGGTTGCTGCGCAGGCTCAACTGCGAAACCCTTTGCACATCGAATGGGGTTATTTCGCGTACTCGGCTTTTCATGTTCAGGTTTTCGAGAAAAGCATTTACGTTGGTAAATTGTTTTCCATACGAATGTCTTTTCGATTCCTGCTGATACTGTTTGGTACGTGCAGCATCGTTGCCGGAAAAAGATGTTGTCTCAAAAATATTTTCTGAAATCAGGAATTCAAGGTAATTGGCAGGGTCTTCGGGCAGGTCGGGAACAAGAATATCAGGAATTGTTTTCTGTACTATTTGTCTTTCTACAGGATTGTCATCAAGAAAAACCATTGAATCGAACCCAATATTTAAAATGTTTTTTAATTCCCTGATATTGTCGGCTTTGTTGTTCCAGTTGGCAATAAAAACAGCGATATCGTTTAAGCGAAGCACCATTTCGGGATGTTTCTCGAAAGGTTCTTTGGCAATGGCTTCTTCGTTTTTGCTGCAAACGGCAAGGATTATTCCCCGTTGTTTCAGGGCTTTTGCCCATTTCTGAAGTTCGGTAAAAGCTTTGCCAATTCCAAGCGAGCCAATCTCTATACCCTCCATTCCATCGTCGCCAATTATGCCGCCCCAAAGTGTATTGTCAAGGTCGAGGATTAAGCATTTTTTAAATTTCCCCAGCAAAGATTGAATTATTTTTACAACTTGTGAAGCAATATCAGCAGTAAAATCGAGGCTGTAAACCAAATCGGCATTTATATAAAATGATGATGAATATGAATATCCAAGTCCTTTTTGAACAAGAAGGTTCTGTATATCGACAATAAAAGTATTGTTCTTTTTTGCGGTCAGGTCCATTAAAAAAACATTCAACCGCCTTATTTGATTAACAAATGAAAATGGAGTATTAGAGGCAAAATTTCCAAAAACAGCATCGTCTAATTCTTCAATATTACAAAACAGGATTTTACTTTGTAGGCGCGATTCAACAATTTCTATCAGCTCTTCAATTTTTTCGATAAAATCAACAGCAAATTTTTGTTTTTTATCATCAGGTAAAGTATGGAATTTCGATCTTAGTTTTCTTGCTGAAAAACAAAATAATATGCCATCAGGTTTAAATGTATATAATTCAGAAACCGGATTTATTATTTCGTTTTCAATCTGATCATATCCGGCTTCGTATACTGACAGCTCAATACTATTTACAGTTCCCGATGCTTCGATAGCCTTCGTCAAAAACTGGGTTGCATAATTTCCAAGCAAGGCCAATTTGAATTTATGGCCTGCCTGCGATATTTTTTCATTATCTGCTTTTTTAAGCAATTCGTTAAATGTCATATTATGCAATGTTTCAAAGCTTTCTGTTCATTACGAAATATCAGCATGAAAGTTTTGTTTCGTTAAATTTGTTTTGTGTACAATGTTAAGGATTTTTTTTGAATACAATTAATTTAACTATATAAGGATTATAAGAACATTTAAGAAAATTGGTTGATAATATGATCAAGGATCAGGAGTTCTGATGCTACTCAAAAAAAGAGAGAATGCAATATTCTCCCTTTTTATTTCATTTTTCAGTACAATCCCTTAATCTTTAATACATCGTAGGAATGCGCCATTAGTTTCATGACTCGTATTACGTAATACTCTGGTCTCCTGTAAACTAACCATGCGTATCCACTTATTCCATGTATCACCACCTGTGCTTTGAGTTGAAGTGGCAAAGTAACTATATTCACCCATACCCACAAAAGTATCGAAATAGTTATGGCCCCCTAACAATAAATTCATTCCTGAGCTTCCGTTAAGTTTTAGTTTTGTTCCAACATCAGTTCCTCTGTATCCTGTAGAATTTGGATCGTTAACAGTAGTATCGATAAAGTTTTCTAAAATATACCACTCATTATCGGTAGGTACGTGCCAACCCGCCGGGCATAAGCCCTGAACGGCTTCCTGAGTGGAATATTCCATAAGTTCGTTCCAAATGTATATTCCACCATACGTATTACAGTACTCTATCGAATCATTATAACAGTATTTTTCGGCACCTACTGAATTGGTTTGGCCTGTATCAATTAGTACAATAGTACCATAATTCAGGTTTTCTGCCATCCAACATTGGTTACCAATTTTTACTGTTGAATATTGTTTACCATCCCTTACATCAACCAGTGGTAACAAGCATGGATCGATAAAGCTAATTTCAACTGTATCAGTATTGCTCCCACATGTATTTGAAACAATCCATACCAGTTCGTAACTTACTCCCTGTGTGCCAAAAAATGTGCTTGATGATATTGTAGAATCGGAAAAGATTCCTCCTGCACCATTTGCGATTGACCATTCGCCTGTTCCCTGAATTGGCGCAGTTGCAGCAAGTATTACAGAATCGAGAGGCACATCTAATTGATCAACTCCTGCATTTGCAGGGCTTGGAACCGGAAAGCATGAAAAACTTACTGTAATAAAATCACTATTACTGCCACAAGCATTAGAAACAGTCCATTGCAATTCGTAAGTTTCGTTCGATTGTCCATAAAATGATGTTGATGCTGATAAAGCATCCATAAAACTTCCTCCGGCACCACTGTTAATTGTCCATAATCCTGTTCCTTCTGCAGGGGGGCTTGCATTAATGATTACTGTGCTTGCCGTTGCATTTAATATATCATTACCGGCATCTGCAGGACTTGGGCTTGGTGAACAAAGATAGAAGCTAACAACAACAGTATCTTCGTTACTTCCGCAGGTATTTGATACTGTCCACAAAAGTTCGTAGGAATTACCTGCTGTACCAAAGAAAGTACTTGTTTCTGATAAGTCATCAGAGAAAGTCCCGCCTGTTCCGCTT
>JAYENH010000074.1:0-16371 GCA_034721995.1 Bacteroidota bacterium | reverse complement strand
CTGCTATGGAATTATCGCTTTGGCCATTTGCCGCTATGCCATAAGTCCCGTAATTCAAATTCTCTGTCATCCAGCAGCGGCCATTTATTTCAACAGTGCCATAAGTCTGGCTGTCGCGTGTGTCTATTAAATCATCGCTGCCACAAATAAAGGAATTACCAAAAGTAATTTCAACAATATCGCTTGTTGTATCGCAATTGTGTTCAATTGTCCAGACAAGGATATAATTATTTCCTACCGAACCTGTAAATTCAGACTGAGGATTCAGCGGATCTGTAATATTACCACCAGTACCACTACTGATAGTCCATGAGCCGGTGCCAACTAATGCAGTATTTGCCTGAAGATTTGTCGGACTACTCGCATTTGTTTGATCCTGACCTGCATTAGCAATCGTAGGGATTATAGGATAATGATAACATGAATCGTTTTGTTGATCGTAAATATCTTCGGTGCAAGCATCGCCATCATCACAATTAAAAAATTCGATTACTACTGTATCTGAACTTATTGAGCAACTATTGTCAATTTTCCAAACCAATTCATAAACTGTATTGTCATCGCCCGAAAAAGTTGTCTCGTTAAAATTAGCATTACCGAAAGATGGATTTGCTCCTGAAATAGCCCACCAACCTCCTGTTCCAACAATGGCTTCGTTGGCAGCAAGAGTAGTTGAGTTACCATATATTTTTTGGTCATCACCTGCATTTGCTGTTGTAGGAAAAATAGTATCATGGTAACATGAATCAGTTTGTTGATCGTAATAATCATAAGTGCAAGCATCGCCATCATCGCAATTAAAAAAACTAATAGTTACATTGTCGGATGTAGTACCGCAAGGATCACTGATTTCCCACGCTAAAACATAATCAGTATTATTATTTCCCGAAAAAAGTGTGGTTGGATCATTAAAATCACTTATAGACCAACCGGTTCCTGATGTTACTGACCAACTACCGGTTCCAACTAAAGCCAGATTGCCGCCAAGAATAGTTGAATCGCCAAATACTGTCTGATCAGGGCCTGCATCAGCAATTGTTGGTACAATAGGATCGTGATGACATACACCATTAGCAAAATAATCATTAGTGCATAAAATTCCATCATCGCAGTTTGTAAATTGAATTTCAACCGTATCGGTGTTTGACCCGCAAAAAGTACTGATTGTCCATACAAGAGTATATATCTCGTTAATGTCGCCCGAAAAAATTGAGGATGCGTTACCCGGTTCATTAATCACAAAATTTCCAGAGCCTGAGAATACAGTCCATATACCTAATCCCTCCTGTGGAATATTCCCATTTAATAATGTTGAGTTTCCATATACAAATTGGTTATCTCCTGCATTGGCGGTTGATGGTAAAGGCACACAGTCTTCGTCGCCACATAATTCGGCCCAAATGCTGCCATTGAAAAAATTCATGCAATTAGTAGTCAGGTTATAAACCATATCTCCCGAATTCGGGCTTAGGTTGTCTATTTCGCTTTGGGTATAACTTAAAATACCCTGTCCCTGTGCCGTACTCCCACTCGTTTCGGCGTAAAGGGCATAAGGCACCGACAAGAGTTGGCTGGTTCCCATGTGCGAAAAATTTGTCCCACCTGTTTCATCCATCTCAATCCGTAGAAAATAGGCCGATATTGACCAATCAATAGTAGAAAAGATTCCTGATTCTATAGTTCCATTTCCAATTTCAAGATCAATTAAACCAAAAGTATTAGTTTGTTTATCATGAGTTTCAGAATAAATAACTGTACCAGAAGTGCTGTTCTGTAATATTTTTATTTTTATTTTTACAGATTGATTAATAATAAGTTCGCCGTTTCCATCGCGGGCAACAGCCTGGTATTTGAAAGCTTGGGGCGACTGGGAATAAAGTATTCCAAAGCTTAACAAAAAAGTGCAAAAAAGAATTAATTTTTTCATGAGTACTATAATTTTGATTGTTAATTTATTATTGATAAGTATTGTGTAAGGGATTGATTTGCTGTTGACACCTTATAAATATAGGTGCCTGGAGCCAATCCCGAATTGATATATTCAAATTCGTGTGTCCCTGCTTCGAATTGTCTGCAAAGTATTACATCTACCGATTCGCCAAGCAAACTAAGAATTTCTATTTCTAACATCGAGTCTTCAGGAATAAAGAACTCGAAACGGGTGTTATCGTTAAAAGGGTTCGGGTAATTTCTACATAATAATTTCTTATTTGAAAGGAGTAATTTGCCTGTATGTTTTATTCTGTTGGCAATACAAATATCATTAGCCTTATATTGTCCGCTACCTTGCAGCCAATCTTCAATTACAATTATTTCTTCAGAATTATTTTCACTGTGCCAGATAACGAGGTAGAAGAATTCATCTTCCTGTACCCCTTCTATTTCGTTGGAGTAGCTATCGTCGCCCCAAATCGGCATACTGTGTATATTGTTGTTAAAAACTGCACTTCCGGCAAGCACACCGGAATTTGAATATACAGCTATTTCGTCGCCGGGTTTTGGCGGTATATCCCAAGCTTTCCATGGTATGCCTAATGTCAGGTTGCTTTCCGAAGTGTTAACTTTCGGAAAGTGGACACATTCGGGAATATGCACTTCATTTTTCGATAAATTTATACTATTGGGGGGATAATAAAAACTGGTATTATCACTCGATTTTATCTGGTAACCCTGGCCGGGTTCTATATCACCAATCTGATTTAAACCAAATTGAGGCCAAAATACTGCTCCGTCCGAGTCTTTTACAATGTTGATAAAAGATATGATGCTACTAAACATTATATTAGGATCGCCAGGACTTTGCCTAAGGTAGCCTAATATACTCCATGAAAACGGTATAAGAATAAAAGTTTCCTCTGGAACAA
Organism: Bacteroidota bacterium; assembly: GCA_034721995.1. Taxonomy (GTDB): domain Bacteria; phylum Bacteroidota; class Bacteroidia; order Bacteroidales; family M50B96; genus JAIOYV01. The sequence continues at coordinate 13,507 of JAYENH010000074.1, read as the reverse complement.
CAGCTGTTCCTGTTACTACAAGATCTCGTTGCTGTATCATTTTTACATGATAACCTTCACCAATAATAAGATCACCTATCACATTAACTCCAAAAAAAGGCCAATATGTTTGACCTCCTCCATTTTTCATTATTGTTAAATCCTGATCAACATCGGCCATTACGGTAGGTACAAATGGGTCTTCCGGATTAATATAAGTCGAAAATAAAGACCATCCTTGGTCAAGTTGAATATGTTGTGTATCGACAACAAAATTTTTCCAGGGTTGCTGGAAGCCCTGTGTAAGAAAGTTTGTGCTGTCGGAGAATGTTTTTACCATAAGCTCGCCTACAGTCCAACTTAACGATTTTGCTGAGTCGGAACTGAAACTTCCCGCACTGCCTACAACTTGCAGTGTAAGCGATTGCCCGTTCCCTACAGGCATCAGGAAAAAGAAAAGTATAATTATTATAAATGTTCTCATAGCGTATAATTTTTCAAAACAATAATTCTTCATGTCAATTCTAATTGTATAAGTAATATATACTTTATTGTTTTATTTTTTTGATGAAACTAAAATTTTCATTGATTAAAGATACAGTTTAAAATCGGAAGTTGGAAGTAGAGAGAAAAAACAACAGTAATTCAGGATTATCAATATTCGGTTTCCCTTTTTCAAATTTCTTTCTTTCATCTTCGGAATTCCATTTTCGGACTTTCATCTTCCAAAAAATCTCATTTTCGCAAAAATCATAAAAAAAACGACTTCTTTTTAACCATGTCTATTTGTATGCGAATATAAATATGTCAGGCAAGAAATCAATCAATCAATACAAATTACTGATTTGATACGGGATTCAGCTATTTTAGTTATAGAAAAATAAAACAAAATAAAAGTTTTTGGATTAAACAAATAATTCTATTTTTGCAATCCACAAAAAATGAAAATTTTTAGTGTTTAATTATTAATTAAAAACGTAGAAAACAGGTGGATGCGATAAGTTATAAAACAATATCTGCAAACAAAGCCACAGTAAAAAAGGAATGGCTTGTTATTGATGCAGAAAACGAAATTTTAGGACGTTTGTCATCGAAGGTTGCAAAACTCATTCGTGGCAAGTATAAAACAAATTTCACTCCGCATGTAGATTGTGGCGATAATGTAATAGTTGTTAATGCTGACAAAATCAGGATGACAGGAAAAAAATGGACTGATAGGGAACATATAAGTCATTCGGGATATCCAGGTGGACAAAAAATCGAACATCCTGAAGATATCTTTAAAAAAGATCCTACACGATTAATACGCCATGCGGTTCGTGGCATGTTGCCAAAAAACCGTTTGGGCAGTGCAATTTTAAATAATCTGTATGTTTATGTCGGGGGCGAACATCAACACGAAGCCCAGAAGCCAAAAAAAGTTGAATTAAATTCTATTAAATAATAATATGGAAGTTGTTAATGCATTAGGAAGGAGGAAATCTGCAATTGCACGTATTTATCTAAGCGATGGCAAGGGTGCAATCCTCGTAAATAAAAAGGATTATAAAGAGTATTTCCCGGTAGGCACATTACAATATGTTGTAAAACAACCTTTGAAACTTTTAGAGGTAGATGGAAATTACGATATAAAAGTTAATATTTGTGGTGGTGGGATTAGTGGACAGGCCGAAGCTTTGCGCCTTGCTATCACAAGAGCACTTATAAAAATAAATGCTGAAGACAAACCAGCATTACGTGCCGCCGGTTTTGTTACCCGCGATCCACGCGAATTGGAAAGAAAAAAGCCAGGTCAGAAAAAAGCCAGGAAAAAATTCCAGTTTAGTAAACGTTAATCTACAAGAAAGTTTAGTATCTAAATTGACAAGACCTCTGCATTATATAATGTGTTGGGCTACTTGTTGATTGCTAAATCAGAATGTAAACTTAAAATAATTAAAATGTCGAAAACAAATTTCAAAGAATTGTTAGATGCAGGTGTGCATTTTGGTCACCTGAGAAGAAAATGGAATCCTAATATGGCACCATATATTTTTATGGAGAAAAATGGGATTCATATTATTGATTTGCATAAAACTATTGCAAAATTAGACGAAGCAGCAGCAGCTTTAAAGCAAATGGCCAAGTCGGGACGTAAAATTCTTTTTGTTGCAACAAAAAAGCAAGCAAAAGAAATTGTTGCCGAAAAAGTGAAAGCTATTGGTATGCCATATATTACTGAGCGTTGGTCGGGTGGAATGTTAACAAATTTCCCAACCGTTCGCAAGGCAATTAAAAAAATGACCGGCATTGATAAATTGATGAAGGAAAGTTCTTACGATAATATATCGAAAAGAGAAAAACTCCAAATTGCACGCCAGCGAGCTAAAATGGAAAAAAACCTTGGAAGTATTGTTGACATGACCCGTTTGCCTGCAGCTATTTTTGTAGTAGATTCATCAAAAGAACATATTGCGGTAGCTGAAGGTGTTAAATTAGGGATCCCTCTTTTTGGAATTATTGACACCAATTCAGATCCAAACATAATTGATTTTCCGATTCCGGCAAACGACGACGCTTCAAAATCTATTTCACTTATAATGGAGATTGTTACCAACAGTATTAAGGAAGGTCTTGAAGAGCGTAAGGCATCAAAAGAAAAAAATGATACTGCAAAGCCAAAATCAAAAAAACCAGACTCGAAAAAAGGCGGCGGCAGAAGAGCACCCGCAAGAAAAAATGTTGAAAAAGAATAATATTAACATTCAAAAATAATAAAAATGGCAGATATAAAAGCAGCAGAAGTTGCCAAATTACGCAAAATGACAGGTGCCGGAATGATGGATTGCAAAAAGGCACTAAAAGAAGCAGAAGGCGATTTCGATAAAGCAATCGAATATATTCGGGAAAGAGGTATGGCAATTGCCAATAAACGTGCCGACCGTGAAGCTACCGAAGGTGTTGTTATGGCAAAAGTTAGTAGCGATAATAAATTAGCCGCTATTGTTTCCTTAAACTGTGAAACAGATTTTGTTGCGAAAAACGAAGATTTTAAAAATTTTGTTTTATCTATTATCAACCTTGCCCTGGCCAAAAGCCCGTCTAATCTTGAAGAACTGAAAGCTCTTGAACTTGATGGTAAAACTGTAGACGAAAAAGTTACCGAAAGAAGTGGCATAACCGGAGAAAAAATGGAACTTGCCTATTTCGATTCAATCAAAGCCGAATCGGTTATTTCATATATACACATGGGAAATAAACTGGCAACTATTGCCGGGTTTAATGTAGCCGGACTGGATGCACAGATTTATAAAGATGTTGCAATGCAAATTGCTGCAATGGATCCGGTTGCAATTTCTAAAGATGAAATATCGGCGAAAGTTCGCGACGATGAATTTAAAATTGGACGCGAGCAAGCACGCTTAGAAGGGAAACCTGAAAAAATCCTTGATAAAATTGCAGAAGGCAGATTGAATAAATTTTTTAAAGAACGTACTCTGTTAAGCCAGGATTTTGTTAAAGACAACAAAATTACTGTCGATCAATATTTGAAATCGCAAAACAAAGATTTAACAGTAACCAGTTTTAAACGTTTTTCAATAACAGGATAAACTGTAGAAAAATATTTTCTGAAAGGCCTCCTAATTATTGGGAGGCCTTTTTTATTTGAATTCCATTAACTCGGGCTTTTCCATAATAAAATCTTCGATACGGAATTTGGGCGAACTACCAATTATTGTACGGTAACTATTCCCATTTTCAGGTAAAACAGGAAAATATGCTAAACTCATTTTTATGCTTCGGAAAAATAAATTGTGGTTATTTATTCTGAGGCCAATTCCCAAGCCTGCATAAAAATCACTTTGTTCAAAACCATGATCAGCATAGCCAATAAGGCCAAAATCAGCAAAAGCTGTAAAGGCATATTGGAAATCAGCAAAATTTTTCATCGAAAACAGAACACTCTCATGTTTAAAAACAATACGTTGCAAGCCATTGGTTTCGCCCTTTAATGAAGTAATACCATTGTAGCCGTTCAGGTTTATTAGTTCGTTTCCCAAACGATGTATCCCCATCGAATAGTTTATGCGGAAAAATGGCCTATACCTAAAACTCCCCAATTTACTGCCATTTCCAAAACCGCTTAAGGTTAAAGCTATCACTCCCTGATCACTGGTATTATTTCTGAAAAAACTTCCGTATTCTATTTTTGCCGAATAGTATCCCGGGCCAAAATAGTTGCTCTTTAGGAATCTGATTCCGGTATACCAACGATTATAGAACTCTCGTTTTTCAAATCCCATTAATATATCTAATTTATATCCGGTGGGAATATCTTCCGAAATACCAAAATAGTTGATCAGCTTTGCTTTATAATATTTCCGTTTTGCGAAAGAAAGCCCGGTAAGCAAAAGTTGGTTATTTTGGTAAATAAAATTGGAATCGGCTGTAACTGTTGGCCTCTCAAGAAACTGTTGATTTTTATATTGCAATACCCAAAACAGGTCGACGTTTTCGGGGCATTTTTTCGATGGCGGCAAAATACAAATACGCCTACCCATCCATATATCCTGGTAATTGTACGATAATGGAATATTGTATAATGGGACACCTTCTTTTTCGGGAATAACAATAAACGTGTGTTTCTGCTGTAGTTTAATTCCACCTCCATAAGTCAATTTTTGCGATACCAAACTTCTATCGAAATTTATTATATAATCTTTATATCCAAAAGCATTTGTGTAACCTGCACTTCCGCTAATAAAACTTCCCCCAATATTTTCAATCTTGTACAAACCTATGTAACCAAGTTCGTTTTTACGCAATAGTATCTCATTTTTCAACATGTGCCCAAGTCCCAGAATATTACGGTCGTATAGGCGTACCGAATTCGAATCGTTGTTATAATGGCTAAATCCTGCAACAATCGACCAATTATCTTTTGAGATTACCAAAAGGGCAACCTTGTTTTTTCCCTGATCGGCCACTACTATTTTTACATCTCGTATATAATTCAACTTTCGCAACAATCGTTCTGTATCAGCAATGTTCTCAGGCACTAATTTTTCTCCTTCACGAAAAAGCAGGCTATTACGGATTACAAAATCGCGAGTGTCGATTTGTATTTTGTTAGCAAACTTTGCCAAAAAGGATGTTGGCTGTTTCACAAAATCAACAACACTTGGCCCAAAAGGATCAAGCTTGAAAATTAAAATTTCGTCAATAATTTTCCCTTTATGTTTCAGAAATGGATCGGTGCCGAGTAATTTATTAGTTGTTAATGTATCGGTATTGGAACCTGAATTAATAAAAACCAGGTTATAGAGTTCTTTGGTGAATTTTGTTTTTGATGCGTTTTCTTTTAATTTTTTCCGAAAATCAATATAATTACGCTCCCAGTTGTGATTCTTTTTTTTAAGGCTGTCGGTAAATACTTTAGAATATTCTTTATTGAACAGCGAATCCTTTTCCTGCGAAAATAATAGACCGGCACTTACCGGTAAGATAAACACCAAAATAAAAAACCTAAGATTTATTTTCATACCCTGTTTAATGTTGGCAAAAGTAATTATCATTTTCGAAATTGATGAAGGTGCTTGTAAATGGTTGAATAGTTTATGATTCTGAAACAAAATTAACAAGTAGCGAGTAAAGGCTTATCATATTCCAACCGGATGAAATCGGCTAAATCATATTGTAATTTGATTTGTTTAATTTTTCGTAAATTGTGCCCATTAAATAAACCCAAAAAACATCTTATGAAAAACTTATTAATTGCATTTTCCTTATTGTTATCCGTAATTGTTAATGCCCAAATTAGCATTGTAGAAACCGACATGCCTGTCCCTGCCGACACTTTTGTAATTAATACGGCGATTAATTTTTCTGGCGATCCCGAACTAACCGGAGCAGGTTATATATGGGATTATACTTCGCTTTCTTCTCTTACGCAAAGAGTCGATTCGTTTATCGATCCGGGAGATACCCCTTTGGTATATAGTTTTGTGTTTAATAGTGCCACAGTAGCCCTCGAAATGTTCGAAGCCCCAAATCTAATCCCTACAATTACCTTTAGCGATCCTTACGATTTTTTCATGGCATCGTCCTCTTTATATGGAAGACTCGGTAGAGGTTTTACAATAAGCGGATTATCTATGCCAATAGTTTACGACAACACCGAGGTTATTTATGAGTTTCCCCTTAACTATTTAGATAGTTACACCGGCTCGTCTTCTTACGATATATCGATCCCCACATTTGGATATTTTGGCGAAGAAATTGACCGCGAAACAACTGTCGACGGTTGGGGCACGCTGAAACTCCCTATGGGGGATTTTGATGTGTTAAGGGTAAAATGCGTTATTACCCGAAACGACACAATATATACAGATGCAATAGGTATTGGAATGAACATGCCACCTATTACTACCACCGAGTACCACTGGCTTGGCAAAGAAAGCGGTGTTCCGTTGTTACAGGTAAATGCCGGTACACTCGGAGCTTTAACTGCCTATTTCCAGGATGTTTATACTGATACATCAACAATAGGTATGCAGGAAGAATTGACGAATACTTATAATACACATCTGTTTCCAAATCCTGCAAGTAACATTATTACTATTGAATATAGTCTGGAATCTAATGCGATTGTCAGAATCAAATTATTGGATGAAGTTGGAAATTTGATAGCCCAATTAAAAAACGAACAACAATTGCCGGGGCAACATCAATTTCAGATTTCTTGCAAGGAATATGGTCTTTCAAAAGCTGTTTATTATATCAGGTTTTCTACTGATGATTATCAAAAAACAATTCCTTTTTTCTTTACTGATTAATTTTATTTAATCGAAAAATAATTGCCACAGATTCACTCATTATTAATTAATCTGAGAATCTGTGGCAATTTTATTTTAAGTATTTCATAAATCAACCTAAATCATTTTTTGCTTTGTACAAACCCATCTATCATGAATAAAAGATTGTTTTTTCTGTTTTTACTGTTTCTGATTTTTAAGCAGAATATTATAGCTCAGAAATACTGGCAACAGGAAGTGAATTTTAAAATCGATGTCGAATTAAACGATTCACTTAATACATTATCGGCTTTTGAGGAAATTGAATACATCAACAATTCGCCCGACAGCCTGCATTTTATCTGGTTTCATTTGTGGCCAAATGCATACTCAGGTCACAAAACCGAATTCTGGAAACAGAAACTCACAAGTTACGAGGCAAAAGAATTTTTCGATTATAAAAAAAATCCCGGATATATCGACTCGTTAGATTTTATTGTCGATGGTAAAAAAGCAATTTGGGAATTTCACCCCGATCATGTTGATATTTGCAAAGTAAGTTTGCCAAAAGTTTTGTCCCCCGGCGAGAGAATAAAAATCAGTACCCCCTTTTATGTAAAAATACCATCGTCGGAATATTCCCGCCTGGGCCATGCCCAAAACACATATCAGATAACTCAATGGTATCCAAAGCCTGCTGTTTACGATAAAAACGGCTGGCACGAAATGCCCTATCTTAATATGGGAGAATTTTATTCCGAATTTGGCTCTTTCGACGTAAGCATTTCTTTACCTGCCGATTTTGTTGTAGGTGCAACAGGCAATTTGCAAACCCAATCGGAAATTGAATTTTTGGATAAAAAATCGAAAGAAAAAAACGAAGACAGCTTAAGCCAGAATGTACAGTTAGCAAAACGGGAAAACAAAACAATCCGCTATACTGAAAAAAATATCCATGATTTTGCCTGGTTTGCCGATAAAAATTTTCAGGTACGAAAATCGGAAGTCGAATTGCCCCACTCCGGGCGTAAAGTTACCACCTGGTCGATGTTTAACCAATCGGATGCCGAATTATGGGAGGATGCTACCACATATATCAACGATGCAATATACTATTACTCCCTTTGGAATGGGGATTATCCTTACACAAATTGCACTGCGGTAGAGGGGGCCTTAAGTGCAGGCGGCGGTATGGAGTACCCTACAATTACAATTATCGGAACGAGTATGAATGCCCGCTCGCTCGAAGAAGTGATAATGCACGAAGTGGGGCACAACTGGTTTTACTGCCTTTGGGGATTTAACGAAAGGGATTTCCCGTATCTCGACGAAGGCATGAACACTGCCAACCAATTGCGGTACATCGAGGTAAAATATCCGGGAACAAAAATGTACGAATTGTTCTTGGGGAAAACAGGAAAAAACATGGCTCTTTCTTTCGATGTTGCCAATCTTGATTACTTCGACAAATTTGAACTGAACTGGCTGATGACCGATCGCATAAATCTATACCAACCGATAAACAGCACATCGGAAGATTTTCATCTATTGAATTATGCATTTATAGCATATTACAAAGCTGCCCATGCCTGGCACTATTTGCGAAACTATTTGGGCGAGGGTGAATTCGACCGCATCATGCAGGTTTTTTACAGGCAATGGAAATTCAAACATCCATATCCCAATGACTTAAAGCAGCTTTTTGAAAAAGAATCAGGAAAAAACTTAGATTGGTTTTTTGATGATGTAATTGGGACGAACAAAATTATCGACTATAAAATAAAACGAATAAAAGGCGACAGCATTCTTGTAAAAAACAAAGGCAAAATTGCAAGTCCTTTTCAATTGTCGGTTTCCGAAACCGATACAGGAAAGTGGTACGAAGGCTTTTCGGGCAAAAAGTGGTTGCAGAAATCATCCGAAGAAAAATCGAAAATAACTATCGACCCCCGGCATTTTACCCTTGACATAAACAGGCGAAACAACAGTTTTTCGAAAGCAAAGCTTTTTTCGCGTTCAAAACCATTTAAGCTACAGATAATTGGCAGTGCTATTAATCCTGTAAAAAACCAGTTGTTTTATGTGCCTGTTGTTGGATTAAATAATTTGAACGGATTTATGCCCGGCATGGCATTTTACAATTCGTTTATTCCTTCAAAAAGATTTCAGTTTTTATTTATGCCTATGTATGGAATTAAAAACCACGATGTTGCCGGAAATATCACCCTACGCTACCTGGCACGAAATAATTTTACATATCAGCTAAAATTTAAACAATACGGATACAGCCCCGAAACCGGCGAATCGGAAGCGAAAAGCTACAATCGCTTGCAAGCCCTTATCAATTATCGCTTTCACCCCGATATTTCAAAAGGGAGCTGGACCGATTTTTATGCCTCTTATGTAAAACTTTCGAATGTTTATGATCTTGATGAATTTTTGAATTTTGAAATTTCGCACGTAAACCGCAATAAGCTAACCCCATTTTCCTTAAAAGTGAATTTTGAACTGGCACAGGATTTCATGAAATTGACTGCCGAAGGGAAAATGAGGATTAATTACGGGCGGCACAAAAAGTATTTCGATATCAGGATATTTACCGGATTGGTTGATATGCCGGCAACAAACAACGCCGGCATTTATGGCCTGTCGATGACCGGACGCGGGGGCTATGCCGATTATCAGGCCGATTATCTTTTTCTGGACCGTTCGTCGGGCAACAGGCAGAATCCGGGACTGTACAACAACCAGGTGTTAATTTCGGAAGGAGGCTTTGTTTCTTACGTCCCGGATATTTTTTCGAACCGGATTGTAAGCACCATCAACCTGAAAAGCTCCCTGCCTAAAACTAATTTTGTAAAAGTTTTTCTGAACCTTGGTATCCAAAGAAACACTATTAACGAAGAAATGGCCCTTCCTACCGACCCCAACCCGCAACCATTAGATGGCCTGCAATACGAAACAGGTGTTGAGCTATCGCTTATTCCTGATATATTTGTGATTTATTTTCCGCTTTTGTTGTCGCCGGATTTAAAGGGGCTAAATGAAAATTTTACAGATAAGTATTTTCAAAAAGTTCGCTTTACTTTAAAATTGAATATTTTTGGCCCCACAAATAGAATTGGCGATTACTTATATTGATTTGGAAAAAGGACAGAAAATATATTTTGCATCGGATGTGCACCTCGGCTTGCCGAATTATGAAATAAGCCTGAGACGCGAAAAGCATTTCGTTAACTGGCTGAACATGGTGAGGCAGGATGCTGCTGCAATTTACCTTGTTGGCGACATTTTCGATTTTTGGTGGGAATACAAAAAAGTAGCCCCCCGTGGGTTTACCCGCTTTCTCGGCACAATTGCCAATATCACCGACAGTGGCATCCCCGTGCATTTGTTTACCGGAAACCACGACATCTGGATTAAGGATTACCTTCCACAGGAAACCGGAGTAATACTTCACACCGAAGAATTTATTTTTGAAGAGAACAACAAACGTTTTTTTGTTGCCCATGGCGACGGGCTTGGCCCCGGCGACCACAAATTCAAATTATTAAAAAGAATTTTTACTAATAAATTCCTTCAGTGGGGTTTCTCGCGTCTTCACCCCAATTTTGCCCTTTGGTTGGGTCATTCGTGGTCGGTAAACAGCCGTTACACTCAGGGAAAAATCCCTCCATTTTTTGGAGTGGACAAAGAATGGCTCATACTTTTTGCTAAAGAGAAACTTCAAAAAGAGCATTTCGACTATTTCATTTTTGGACATCGCCATCTTGCACTTGACATTATGCTAAACAAAAACTCGAAATTTTTAAACCTGGGCGATTGGATCAGCAATTTTACTTATGCCATTTTCGATGGGAACGACCTGAAACTGAAAAAATTTCTGCCACCGACAGAATTAAACTTAAACCCGGATGGGCTGGAATAATTGGCCGCAGAGTTGGAGAAATATTCTCTTTGAACTCCATATTTTACATGATCCTGTTCTAATAATTGCAAATGCTTTGAACTTTGGTCTTTTGAGGATTGAATTAAATAATAATCCATAGTTTACATTCGGCTGATTTTGATTGATTTAAATCAACTCGCTTAAGAATAAAATTTTATAATTATTTTTATTGTTTTTCTAAAAAAACATTTTGTTGTTTAAAATAAGACATATATCTTTGCATCGCTTTTTCAGAAAGCCCCAGGGGCGATTAGCTCAGTTGGTTCAGAGCACCTGCCTTACAAGCAGGGGGTCACTGGTTCGAATCCAGTATCGCCCACATTTTTTATAAAAGTCTCAGGTAATTTGCCTGAGACTTTTTTATTTAGTGAACAAAAAAATAAATACATATTCAATATGAAAAAGATTCTTGGTATAGGTAACGCACTGGTAGACATTATGACACAGTTAGAAAATGACGCAATTCTAAAGGATTTCGAATTGCCGAAAGGAAGTATGCAACTGGTCGATAAAGACAAATCGGAATATGTAAATTCCAATACTCAGCAATTTAAAAAGGCCATTACATCGGGAGGATCGGCAGCAAACACAATCAACGGGCTTGCAAATCTAAGCACTCCTTGTGGATATATCGGAAAAGTCGGGAATGACGATTTTGGCGATTTCTTCGAGAAAGATCTTAAACAAAATAATATTAATCCTATTCTTTTTAAAAGTAAAACCGAAAGCGGTGTTGCCATGGCATTGGTAAGCCCCGATTCGGAGCGTACGTTTGCAACCTTCCTCGGTGCTGCTGTCGAATTATCGGCTGATGACCTGGAAGTTGAATTGTTCGAGGGTTACGACATTCTGCATATCGAGGGGTATTTAGTATTTAACAACGAATTGTTGGAAAAGGCTGTAAGCCTTGCAAAACAGGCCGGTTTAAAAATATCGCTCGACCTGGCAAGTTATAATGTTGTTGAGGCAAATTTGGATTTCCTAAAAAACATTACCCGCGATTATGTCGATATTATTTTTGCTAACGAAGAAGAAGCCAAAGCTTTTACAGGCAAAGAACCGGAACAGGCATTAGAAGAAATTGCCACGATGTGCGAGATAGCAATTGTAAAAATAGGGCCAAAAGGATCGCTTATAAAAAAAGACGGAAAGTCATATAAGGTTGATGTTATCCCTGCCGAGCGAAGAGATACAACCGGTGCCGGCGATTTGTATGCTTCGGGTTTTCTTTATGGCCTTACAAAAGATTTGTCGATGGACAAATGTGGCCAAATCGGAACAATCCTTTCAGGAAAAGTAATAGAAGTAATTGGTGCCAAAATGCCTGCCGAAACCTGGAATGAAATCAGGAAAATGGTGGTAGAAGTGGAGAGATAGAAGACGGAAGTTGGAAGACAGAAGATGGAAGACAGAAGACAGAAGATGGAAGACAGAAGATGGAAGATGGAAGATGGAAGATGGAAGATGGAAGATGCCGGTAGTTTACCTATTTGAGTATCGTATTTCAAATTTTTTCAAAAAGGCAGTCTAATGCAAAAGATTCTTGAAAAGATAAAAAAGATTGAGGCACTTATTCTTGGTGCATCCACTGATGGCGAAAAAAACGCAGCCGAATTGGCAAAACAAAGAATTCTTGACAAATATCAGGGAATTGAAAATATCAGGAATGCAAAAGAATTTAAATTAATGACTGCTGACAGTTGGCATCATAAATTATTGTTGGCAATTTGTCGGAAATATGGTGTAAAACCATACCGCTATCACAGGCAGAAATTATCTACGGTAATGATAAAAGTTAACGAAGATTTTCTAGACGATGTGCTTTGGAAAGAATATACAGAATATTCCGATCACTTATCAAAACTAATAGAAGAAATTACCGACGGCTTAATTGATAAAATAAACAAACCTGTTGATGAAGAAATTGTGCAACAGAGACAAGTATCTGTTAAGAAATAACCTTTGCTCTTTGACTTGTTCTTTTGACTTTAATATTTCGCCCTTTCACTTTTTCACTTGAGCCTTACCCCCACTCTTCCTTCGTTTTCGTTCTTTCTGTATCAAGCTGAGCTCGCGCCCGGTTTGCCCTGCCACCGAAGTGTTTTCTTCGGCTCTGCGGAAAAGGTACGGCATAACATGTTTCACCGGCCCATACGGAAGATATTTGGCAACATTATAGCCTTCCTTTGCCATAATAAAGCTTACATGATCGCTCATGCCAAATAATTGGGCAAAGTAAATACGGCTGTCATTTTTCTCAATTCCTTTTTCTTCCATCATGTCGGCAAGGTATTGCGAGCTATACTCGTTGTGCGTTCCATTAAAAATCGAAATACGATCCAGATGTCCCATACAATATTTAAGAGCGGCATTATAATCTTTGTCGGTGCTATCTTTGTCGGGCTGGATAGGCGATTTGTAGCCTTTCGCGTATGCCCTTTCGCGTTCCTTTTCCATGTAAGCCCCCCGCACGAATTTTACACCATAATAATAATTATTGTCTTCGGCATGTTTGAACGATTTTTTCAGAAACTCAAGGCGGTCCCATCGGTACATCTGGAGGGTATTGAAAACTATTGTCCTTTCTTTATTGAACAGTTGCATGTTTTCAGTAACCACATCGTCGATAAATCTCTGAAACCAACTATCTTCGGCATCTATTAAAATAGGGCTGTTGGCATCGAATGCAGCCTGGCATAATTGCCTGATACGACTACGAAAATTATCGGCTTCTTTTTTATCTTCATCCGAAAGTTTTTCTGCGGCACTAACTTTTTCCAAAATATCGGCGCGTGTAAAGGCAGTA
>JAYENH010000073.1:0-5560 GCA_034721995.1 Bacteroidota bacterium | reverse complement strand
TTGTGGTTTTACATGATTCGGTTCCAAGTGGTGCGTTTGTTCAATCGAATACGGTCAACGGGCATTTTTATTTTTCGATGTACTCGACAACGGAATTTTCTATTGGCAACGATACTTTGTTTTACATAAAGCTTTACACCAATGGGGGCACATCTTTGCTGACCTGGGATACACAAGTACAAGGCTCATGCGAGTTTGCCGACATTGGCGGAAATGTAATAAATTCTGAATACAGCAATGGGGCAGTCAATTCATACGGAACAGTGCCATATATTGATAACCAGCCACAGGATCAAACGGTCTATGTCGGAGATGCTGTTGTTTTTCAACGTCCCGGGCCGGCTTCCTTTACTTATCAATGGTTTGTTAGTGTTGATTCGGGCTTGGTCTGGCAGGATATTTCAAACTATACATATATTTATGCCGATGGCAGCGATAACCTGAAAATAGATATTTGCCAGGAACTTATGTCAGGCTTTCTTTTCAAATGTTTGGTTACCGGGACTTGTCCTCCTGATATCGAGAGCGATATTGCCTTGCTGGAAGTAATTCCGGTACCATTGCCCCCGCAGGAAATTGAAGTTTTTGTCGGTTCCGTAACATCTTGTCCCGATACGGTACTTATACCTGTTACTGTAAACGGATTTTACGATGTTGCTTCTATTTCATTGGGAATAGATTTCGATCCTGCTGTTTTGACTTTCGATACAGTTGATTCTTTGCACCTTATTTTTAACAATGGCAGTCATACGTTCAACTCATTTAATGGGAAATTTCTGTTTTCATGGTATTCGATATCGAATACAAGTATTGTTTCTGATACCCTGTTTTTTATACGCTTTGTTACCAATGGTGGATCAAGTACGCTCGATTGGGATACCCAAACCAATGGTATTTGTGAATTTAGCGATTTGAATGGCGATGTCATTGCATCTGTCTATCAGGATGGGGATGTATTTTCGGGCGGTTTTGTTTCGGTAATTACCGAACAGCCACAAGATTCAACAGTAATCGAAAACAATAATGTAAGTTTTTCGGTAACTGTGCCTGGCCCAAGCCCTACATATATTTGGCAGCAAAGCACCAACCAGGGCATGAACTGGGATAATTTACCGGCTTCTTCGGCCATGCTTTCGTTTTTGGCCGACAGCCTGAACATGGACGGCAACTGGTATCGTTGTATTGTTTCAGGTACATGTCCGCCTGCCGACACATCCGAAGTTGCTATATTATATGTACATCCGGCACCACCACCACCGCAGGAAATCACTGCAAGTTTGCCGGTTATCACAAATTCATGCACGGGTAATTTGCATATCCCGATTGTGGTAGATGAATTCGAAAATGTGGGGGCTATGTCGCTGGCCATAAATTACGATACCGCTTCTTTTGTTTTTAACGGAATTGCTGATATAAATGGCGGTTTGTCCCAGAACTACCTTGTTGTTAACGATATTGATGGGAAAATCCTGATTAGCTGGTTCGATACTTACGGAATTACATTTGCCGGTACCGACACCTTGTTCAATCTTGAGTTTGTTTCGCAGGGCGGAAGTTCTGCACTTACATGGGATTTGCAAACCCAGGGCCTGTGCGAATTTACCGACCCAAATGGTTCGGTTATCCAAAGTTATTTTGTGAATGCTTCGGTTTCGGTGGTTTCAAATCCATTATTGATAGATGCAGGGGTAAACGACACGATTGCTGTCTTTGATAGCACAATGCTTGATGTGCTTGTATCGGGAGGGCTTTCTCCCTACACTTTTTATTGGTATCCCGACGATAGCCTGAGCAATCAATTTATTGTAAACCCGCTTGCTGATCCATTAAGCACAAGTACATACTATATTCAGGTAAGCGACAACAACAATTGTCAGGCAGAAGATTTCATGCAGGTTGTAGTTATCGGGACACCCTGCCCGGTAATCCAAACCCAGCCATTGTCGCAAACCCTGTGCGAGGGTGAGGATGCTATTTTTACAGTTGAAGCATCAGGGATTCAATTGAGCTACCAATGGCAGTTCAACGCTGTGGATATTGTTGGGGCAACCAGCGATACCTTAATTGTTTTTTCACTCGATTTGTTGGACGAAGGAAACTACAACTGTATTGTTACGAACCCCTATTGTATCGAAAGCACAATCACAGTAAGTTTAAATGTAAGCCCGCTTCCTATTGTTAGCTTAACAGGGCTTGCAAGCCAGTATTGTTTAAATGCCGAAATGGATACCCTTGTCGGGGTTCCGGCTTTCGGTACTTTTTCGGGAAATGGCATTATCGGCCAATTTTTCCTGGCATCGGATGCGGGTGTAGGTACGTACGAGATTGTTTATACCTACACCGAAAACAATTGCACCAATTCGACAAGTTTATTTACTGAAGTTTTGGGAATCCCCCAGCTATCATTTCAAATTACTGATATAGCTTGTTTTGGCGATAGTACAGGGCAAATCGACCTCAGTGTTTCGGGGGGCAATCCTCCACTTTCTTTTAGCTGGTCGGACGGGGTTACAAGCGAAGACCGCATAAATATCCATGCCGGAAACTACTCTGTGGCAGTAACCGATAATAATGCCTGTATTGTTTGCGATACGGCAGTAGTAGCCCAGAACCCTGAAATCCAAAGCGTATTTTCATCATATATGGTTTCTGTTTTTGGAGGAAACGATGGTGCTGCTACCATATCCCCTTCCGGAGGTGTTCCTCCTTATTCTTACTTATGGATGAACGGTGCAACAACAGATTCAATTTCAAATTTATCGGCAGGGGAATACTTTGTAACAATAACCGACATACTTGGTTGCACGCTTAACGAAAGTGTAGTTGTTTACCAACCCGGGAATATTCAGCTCTTTGTAACTGATGTCACATGTAATGGTTTTGGCGATGCCGAAATTGAGGTGATTATTGTTGGAGGTTTTCCACCTTTCGATTATATTTGGTCAACGGGTGCAACAGTTTCCCATATAACAAATCTTGACATAGGAACATATATAGTGTCTGTAACTGATGCACAAAATGTAGTTCATATTGATACAGCAAATGTAAGTCAGCCAAATATTCTTGAGCTGAACCCAATATTGCAGGACGTTTCGTGCCATGCCTGGTCGGATGGGGCCATAGATATAACAGTATTTGGTGGGACACCACCCTACTTTTTTATCTGGTCGAATGGAGCTACTACCGAAGATATTGATAGCCTTGTATCTGGAAACTATTCGATAACCGTTACTGATTTGAACGCGTGTGAGATTGTCGGGTCTTATGCGATAAGCCAACCGGCATTGCCCATTTCAATTGCTATGACTATTGTAAATGTATCGTGCAATGCTTATAGCGATGGAAATGTTGCAACCACCGTTACAGGTGGCACAACTCCTTACTCATATAATTGGTCGAATGGGACAACTTTAGAAAACGTTTCAGGTTTAAGTGCCGGAAACTATTACCTCAACATCGAGGATGCCAATGGCTGTATTAACAATGACCCCTTTCAAATTACGCAGCCTGCCGAATTGATTGTCAATACAATTACTACAAGTACCAGTTGTTTCGACTCGATAAATGGTTCGGCATGTGTTGATATATCGGGGGGAACAAGCCCTTACTCTGTGCTTTGGGACAACCAGGCAAATTCCAATTGTATCCAATACCTCGCATCGGGAAATTATATTGTTACTGTTGTCGACAATAATGGATGTACACAAATAGAAACTGCCATTGTAGGCGGAGCCGCCGAGATTATCCTTAACGAATCTATTTCCCACCTCACCCAACCAGGGGCCAATGATGGTAATATAGGATTAAATGTTACGGGCGGAATTATGCCGTATAATTATAATTGGGGTACAGGCAATACTACTGATTTTGTTGATAGTCTTGTTCCGGGGTATTATAATCTTATTTTAACCGATAGTAATTTATGTGAAGTCGAAAATAGTTTTCTGATTATGACCTACAATACACAAACAATAAACCTGGTCCAGAATTGGGGTATATATTCTACTTATATTATTCCTCCAAATCAGGATGTTAGTATTGTGGGAAATCCTGTCATTTCAAATCTTGAAATTGTAAAAGATGAGAATGGCAATGTTTTCTGGCCACAATTTGGTTTGAATGCAATTGGCGATATTATTCTTGGCGAAGGCTACCAGGTAAAAATGAGCAATGCCGATACCTTGCTTGTTTCAGGTTTATACAAAGAACCTGAATTGCATCCAATTGATTTACCTTATGGATGGTCGATGATTGGCTATTTAAGGACAACACCGGCAGATGTGGCAGCCATGTTCAGTTATATTGTATCTGAAATTGCTATTGTAAAGAATGGAGATGGACAGGTGTATTGGCCGGTTTATAGTGTAAATACAATCGGTAACATGAACCCCGGAGAAGGTTACCAAATAAAGATGAACTCGGCACAAACTTTCACTTATCCTGCCAACTCAGCAAATCTCACAAAATCCAATATCGAAATAAAGCACCCCCGCCATTTCAAAAACATCCTCCCCACCGGCAACAACATGACCCTCGGCATTATGCACAACGGCCTTAATGTAAAACCCGGCGACGAGATTGCTGTTTTCGGTAAATCAGGTTTGCTGGTTGGTGCGGCTGTGGCAGGTGGCGATTTTACGGCCATCACTATTTGGGGCAACGATGAACTAACGGATAAAACTGACGGCTTGCTCCCGGGCGAGGAATTTGAAATCCGTATAATGGATACTGAAACCAACCAGGAGCAATTACTTATTGTTGAAGAATGGATAGATGGCGATGGCAGTTATGAAATAAATAAAATCGCGATTGCGAAAATTAATCATTCATCAATAATCAATAATCATTCGTTTGAGTTGTACCAAAACATCCCAAACCCTTTTACCGGCGAAACCGAAATTTCGTTTTATTTGCCGTATGAATGTGATGTGGAATTGGAGATATTTAATGTGACGGGATCACAGGTAGAGAAAATTCATGAATTTTCTCTACCTGATGCGACATTGCAACCCGGCAAACACACAATAAAAATCAGCAGCAAAACCCTGACACCAGGAACATATTATTACCGTTTGCGCACAGCAGATTTTGAGGACACAAAAAAGATGGTGGTGATAAAACCATAGTCACAACTTAAAAAAAAGAAAGTAGGATGATTGTGATGTGATTTTCTAAGTCCTTCACAAATGTAGAGACAGGGCTTGCCTTGTCTCTACATTTTATTTTACTTGTGGCAATGTTCAGGGTATTCAACAATAAACTCAGCGAAGCTTTGCGCCACCTTTGCGTTGCTTTGCGTAACAGCTTTTTAGGTTATTACGCAGCTATAACGCAGAGGTACGCGAAGAACCGCAGAGGTTCGCAAAGAAAAAATATGAGAAAGACATCAATTAATAATTAAACTCAGCGAATCTTTGCGCCACCTTTGCGTTGCTTTGCGTAACAGCTTTTTAGGTTATTACGCAGCTATAACGCAGAGGTACGCGAAGAACCGCAGAGGTTCGCAAAGAAAAAAGAAAGTTATGACAGAAAATGAAATATCAAATAAAATTATCGGGGC
>JAYENH010000072.1:0-5568 GCA_034721995.1 Bacteroidota bacterium | reverse complement strand
GGTACACAGTCCTTCTTTGTTTAAATTCCTTAACGATATTGTTTTCGACACGAGTTTACATGTTGAATACCAAAAGATTGAAAGAAATTACCCGGCAAGAATTCGAAATGTAAAACGGAAATATGGCCGTTTGCTCTGCCGGATCATAAAGAATAGTGCCCCACCAAATGTGCTTGAAATCACTTCGGTACCCAATATTATGTCTCTGTACATATCGGCTGGTAATATTGATTCCAATTATTATTGTATTTCGGGAAGAAAACAGAAATCCTCTCGTATCAAGCATTTTGCAGAACTAATCGCACCAAAATGGAAGGATATAAACGGAAGCATAAAAGAAATCCTTCCGGGCCTGTTGAATCCAAATGAAGAATTTGGGCTAATCTACCTGAATAGATTTAAAAATTACAGTTTTGCTTACGAGTATTTCGAAACTATTTTGCCGTATATAAAACCAGAAACAATTGTTATTGTAAATTCTATTCATCGTTCTGACAAAGCCGAAAAGTTTTGGGAAAAACTAACTGCTAACGATAAAGTAAGGCAGTCGCTTGATTTGTTTGAGATAGGTATCCTGTTTTTTGGTGAGGGTTTACAAAAAGAAAATTTTGTAGTGAAGATTTAACCGACTTATGTTTTACCTAAAATTGGCAAAATTGTTTTCATTATCTACAGCTATTGATTTTCCAAAGTCCATTTTTTCAGTACCATAAAATGTTGACCATTTTATTGTCCCATCGTTTGTCAATATCACTGAAACATTTGCTATGTAACAAAGCTATTATTACCCTCATCTTTTCGATAGCCTAATATAACATTGTACACAACTACAAAACATTGCAGTTAACCAAAAATATAGCTCGTTCTTGATAAATATCTTGCTTTTTATGTTTTTAATTCATGGAATATCCATATTTTTATGCACATGCACAAGAGCTGAAATTTATGGATAATAAAAAAGTATCATTAAAAGATTTGCAGTTGTCTGAAAGAGATTTGTTATACGAAAGCCCTGAATCTGAATATGCTGTTAAAGTCGAACACGTTTCAGACAATATTTTCAGGGTAATAATGAATGGCTATTTAGATTTTGAATCGAACCTATACTATTCCGGGATTATTGAAATGGTGCTTTTGCGATTTCGCGAAGCTTACGACAATGAACAAGTATTGTTTATAGAAGATGTATCAAACCTTTCCGGCATTAATAATGATGCGGCAAATTATTCAGAAAAAAAACTTTTAGACTGGCCAAATTACGGTGGCTGCTTTTTTATTGGGGCAGATTACCAGTATCGGAAGTATATTGAAAAACTACAAAAAGTGCAGCCTGCCCTGCTTTTTCAAATTTGCAACAACGAACAGGAAGCATTCGATGCTATAATTAAGTTTAACTCTTCAGGAAGTTTTAAACCATTACAAAATTCAATTGAAGAAAATATTACAGGAAAGCAAAGCCCTTCTTTTGAAATACCAGGAACCAAGAATAAAAATACAGGAGAATCGGTATGGGAAATAAATACCTCTGATAACCATTTCACCGGAAAAATATCGATGCTCGAAAACAATGTCGTTCATAGCAAATTGCAAGGCTATGTTCGGCAAAACGATGTAGCAAATTACATCCGGTTTATCGAAAATCTGATTGAAGCTTTTGATATCAGAAGTAAACAATACTCGCATATTATTGAAATGAAAGGCATAAATGGTGTTAGCAGGCAAGCTAAAACTTTAGTGAAAAATGCTATAATTCGAATTGAGATTCTTCCATCAATACTTTTTTTCATTGATCCTCCTAAGGCTATTTTAAATACACTAAATATTTTAACAACACTTTTTCCTGGCAAGCTTAATTATTGTAAAATTGAAAAAAGTTTCGATACTGCTTTCAAATTATTGCAATTGCCCAAAATGAAATTACCTGAGGTTGAAACGAAAAATAAAGAGCTAATAAAAAAACAACTTACAACAATTAATGAAAAGCAAACCAACGATGCCACAAAAGAGCAGTTAGAAGAAATAATAAAAAACCAGGAACAACGCATAAGCGAACTCTCTGAGATGGTACGTAATGTTTCTTTTAATGGAACAAAAAAAGTGCGCACACCAAAAATTAACCCCGGCGATCCTTTTTACGAATTGTTCAATGCCGTTGGCTTAATGCAAAGCTACTATGCCGAATCGATTAACGATACAAAATACGATTTTGAGAGTTTACGCGACCATCTTGGTCTTTTGCAGCAATTTGCAAACCACTCAAAAGAAGCAAGTTTGTTAGTTCAATCGGGAAGGATACGATATGCAAATACTGCGTTTTCTCAATTAATTGGATCGGAAAAGTCTATAATCGAAGACAAACTTTTAACTCAACTTATTATTCCTGATGACAAAGGAAAAATTGAAAGTCTGCTTGAAAAAATAGAATCGGGCGATGAAACCCCACAAAATATCCACATCTCGGTTATTTCTGAAACAGGAAAATCAAAAGCTGTTTCGATAAGAATAATTCAACTTAAATATAAAACACAAACATCGGCACTTTTATATTTCGAACAGGCCAAAAAACGGGCATCATCGGATATGCACCAAACATTACAGCCGGCAAAAGCAACCGTACAAAGGCAAAGAATAGGACCTTATGTAAGCGAAGGCGAGGGCCTTAAATTTTCCTTCCTTGCAAATATTTCGCACGAAATACGTACGCCAATGACTGCGATTGTTGGCCTGGCCGAATTCCTCACAAGTCCGGTTATAAGCCCACAATCTATTGAAGAATATGTAAACCTGATAAAATTTAATGCCAACAGTCTGTTAATCATGCTTAACGATTTAATCGATATAGCCAGCCTTGAATCAGGCGAAGTAAATATCAGTAATAAACTTTGTAATGTAAATCAGATTCTTGATGCTGTTTATAGCCGTTTTTCAAAATTTCAGTATGATACCGGCAATAAAAACATTGTATTAAAACTAAATAATTTTGTCGATCCTTCTGATATTAGTTTGATGAGCGATTCGGATAGAATTGTGCAGATATTATCGAACCTTTTAAGTAATTCATTCAAATTTACGCACAAGGGAATCATTGAATTTGGAGTTTTTTCGATAACCGACGAGAGGGTAAGGATTTTTGTGCGCGATACCGGCATAGGAATCGATCCCGAAAAATTCGAAATGATTTTTGAAAACTTTAAACAAGTAGACGAAAGCAGAACACGTGAGCATTCGGGCATTGGATTAGGACTTGCTATAAGTCAAAAGATTGCGTATTTGCTGGATGGACATATCTGGGTTGCCTCGAAAAAAGGCGAGGGCAGCACTTTCTACTTTGAATTACCTCGTCCCGATCCCGCCTCATTACCAAGCATTGAAAGCAAAATTGCTAAGGATGAAAATTTACTATGGAAAGAAAAAACTTTCCTTATTGTTGATGATGTTGATTCGAGTTATCAATTATTAGAATCCATACTTCGTAAATCGAAAGTAAAAACATTATGGGCTAAAGATGGAGAAAAGGCAATTGGGATTTGCAAAAAGGAAAATGTTGATTTGGTACTTATGGACATCCAATTACCAAATATTGATGGACTGGAAGCCACACGACAGATAAAAGAATTGTACCCCAACATGCCGATTATTGCACAAACAGCTTATTTTCAAGAAGAAGATAGATATAATATCGAACTTGCAGGATGCGACGATTATATTCCAAAACCAATTGAAAAAGAAATACTTATTGATATAATAAATAAGCACCTGGATAAAAGCTTGAAAATAAGCAGCGTTGATTGAGTTGTAAGTCGGAAGACCGAAGACCGAAGACCGAAGACCGAAGACCGAAGACGGAAGATAGAAGATGGAAGACTGAAGTTGCCAATTAGTAGTTTTCAAATACAATACGACGAATTAACAATTCAACAATTCAACAATTCAACAATTTAATCAATTAACAATTTATCTTTGCATCTTTGAATTTACAAACTTATTAATCAAATGCTATGTTTCGCGAAAAGCTAAGCAAATATATTCTCTACATACTTTTATTGCTATATCTAGTGTTGATCCATTTTTTGGTTAAGCTTGAGGCAGATTGTCCTGGAGCCAACATAGAAAATTATTGGGACGGCCTTTGGTATGCAGTAATTACCTTAACAACCGTAGGCTATGGCGACTATTATCCTGTAAGCACCGAAGGAAAAATACTTGGTTTGATTATCGTTTTGAGTAGCCTGGGATTATTGGGCTATCTAATTGGAAATGTAACTAATAATATCAGTAAATATATGGAAAATAAAAAATCGGGCTACTATGGCACTAATTTCTCGGGGCACTTTGTGGTTTTTGGCTGGGACAAATTTGGCCAACAAGTAATCGACCAAATTGTAAAAGCCAACAGGCAGGTTGCAATAATTACCGATAGCAAGATCGATATTGATTTGATTCAGGATTTATACCCCAGCCAAAAGGTATTTACTTTTTTTTCAGACTTCAATAACTTCGAGGCCTTTACGAAAGTAAATATCGATAATTCGGCCACGGTGTTCATTAATTTTCCTGATGACACAGAAACGCTGGTTTACGTTCTAAACCTTAAAAAACATTACAATAATCTCAACTTTGTGGTATCATTAGACAAACCCGATCTGAAAGAAACATATCAGGCCATTGGTGTTACTTATGCTATATCGAAAAATGAGATTGCCTCGAAACTCGTTGCCAGTTATATTTTTGAACCCGATGTTGCACACATTACAGAAGATTTGATGGCCACTACAATCGACGAAAACGACTATGATATACTGGAATATATAGTACTTGAAACTAATCCATATTGTAACAAAAATTACATTGATGCTTTTATTGATATTAAAACTACGCACGACTGTGTACTTATTGGCATGAGCAAAAAAGACGGCGACAAATACAAGTTATTAAAAAATCCAGGTAAGGATGTAAATATCAACCCCGGCGATTATCTTATCCTTATGGCAAATGGCCGTACCAAACAAACAATAGAAAAGACATTTGGAGTGAAAGAAGGGCGGTAGGCTTAGAATTCCATATTTCGGCTTGCTTAACGAGATAATATTTATTTGACACAAAACCCTGAATCCTCTCAGGAAAGTCTTTTTGTTGCAAATGCACAGCTTGCCCCAACATTTTCGGAAAATTATTGCTTTATAAAGCAGACTTAACAATTCAATAATTTAACAAACATCGACTGAACTAATTGCTACTTGCAAACAAAAAAGCATACTCTGAAAACTAAAAACATTCCCTCAAAGTTTCTTAACTTTGAGCACTTTTTTTTAATCTTAATTTTAATGTAATGAGTGAATCGATAAGGCAAAGTAAAGTTGCGCGTTTATTGCAAAAAGAGCTGGGACAATATTTTCAACAAGAGGGTGGAACAATCGTTCATGGAGGCATGATAACAGTTACCATTGTGCGGATGTCGCCAGATTTAGGTACAGCAAAGGTTTATCTTAGCGTTTTCCCGTCGGGAAAATCGGATGAAGCAATTAAGGAAATCGACCGGACTGCCCAAAGCATCAGGTATAATCTTGG
>JAYENH010000071.1:0-5576 GCA_034721995.1 Bacteroidota bacterium | reverse complement strand
CCAAAACCGAATCAACTTCCACACAAGAACTATCATCAGTAACAGTAAGCCAATACATGCCCGAATAATTCAAATCTACCGTTGCTGTTGTATCGCCACGGCTCCATTGGTAACTCACAAAACCGGCATCGGCATTTATCTGGATACTATCTGAGCTACATAAAAAAACCGTATCAGGAATATTTGCCTCAAGTGTTATGGTGTCGCAGTAATTCTGGGCACTAACAAAAAAAGGGCCTGTCAGAAATAATAAAAAGAAAAGATTTTTGCCAATTAATTTTGAGATGTATGATTTTTTCATCTTGATAATATTTTAAAACAAAAGGTTAATATAATTGAATTTGCTCCGAACTTCCTGAGTGTATCGTAAAATTTTTTGTTATCGTATATAAAGTTTGTTTCGAGTTTTTTGTTCGGAACGAAACGTAATAATTGCCGGGTTGAAGCACCAGTGTTTCTCTTTTAATCTCCTGATCGAGATTTTTTATCCATGTTAATTGGTTTTCTTCAACAAGATAAATGCTTCCATAACCGGTAGACGGCATCGAAAATGTTGCCAGGCCGGGATTAGGTATTTCAATTTTTGTATCGGTGCTTTGTTCTATTTCAATATCGTAAAGCATAATTTTTGGAAGCGACAATATTTCAATGTCATATTTCCCAATCAGGTATTTTACCTTCCTGTTTACTTTTTGCCGGTTCAGGGTTTCGCAGCTGCCCTCCTGCCTGACAATAAATTCCAAATCACGATTTTGGTTGCTTCGCGATTTTACTTCTAAATTTCCCTGAGCTGCATCGGCAGGAATAATGGTGTGTTTGCCGGCATTAAGTACAATGCTGTCGACACGTACCTGTGGAATTGTATGCACAACCATATCGTATTTTATCAATGGGTCGAGGATTACAGTATCGGGAACCCCACGGTTATTTATTGTATGCACATAATTGTGCATCATTTTTCCTGAAAAGTTATCGTAAAAGGTCATGTTTACATTTGTCTCTGTAGGTTTACCAAAAACATCCAGAAGATTAACCTGTGCTGTTGTTGAATTAAGGGCTTGGGAAATAACCACATTGAAAACTTTTTTGAATTGCTCCTCATTGGTGGCATCGAAATATGTCCCGACACATTCAAATGTTTCCCGAAATTCGACATCGAGGCCAATCCCAATCACAAAAGGTTTTAAAACAATCCCCTTTTTTTGCAGGGCCAGCGAAACGGCACATGGATCGCCATCGCAAGCCTCAATGCCATCGGTAATTAAAATAATAATATTCCGGCATTTGTCGCACGATGGGAAATCTTTCCCCGACAATTCAAGCGAATGGGCAATTGGCGTAGTCCCTTTAGGGCTAATGTGCCGTAGTTTTTGTTTAATCTGAAAAGCATTTTTTTTGCCAAATGCTACTTCAAGTTTTGTATCGTTGCAATCCTGTGGTGGTACATAACTTTGGTGGCCGTATACCCGCAGGGCCATTTCCACATTCTCTAACTGTGCCACACTATCCACCATATCTATAAGCATTGCACGGGCAACTGTAATTTTACGATCGCTTTGCCAATATCCCAACATGCTTTGTGAAGCATCGAATACAAAAAGAATGCGTGTAAGCGGAGGCTTGGGTTTTTTGTCCTGCGACAGAGATTGAAAGCTCAGGAAAACCCCTGCCAATATTATAATTATTATAATTTTCGAATGTCTCAAATGCCTTGATTTTTGTGTTATAATTACGATGTAATGTTAGCAAAAATTGCTTTTGTTTGCAACTTTGGCTTTTAGCCTTCAGTTGGCAGTCGGCAAACAGCAGTCTGTCCAATCTTTGGTTTTTGCTTGTCGAACTTGTCGAAGTACAATCTTTCTATGCCATCAGTAACTTTAGGGAGAAGGGTATTATTAATCTGATTCAGAAAGTTGAATTTTTTAACCTTTTTTCGTAAATCACAAATATACAGTATCTCTTAGCGAAAGGCGAAATTCATTTCTTCAATGTAGTATAATTATACTTACTTTTGCAAACTTTTTTTATCTGAAAAAGTTAAAAACTAATTATTCAAATGATTACAGTTGCGGATTTAGGAATTCAATTTGGCAAGAGAGTATTGTTCCAGGAAGTAAACATGAAATTTACTGCGGGGAACTGTTATGGAGTGATAGGTGCGAACGGGTCGGGGAAATCAACTTTATTGAAGGCTATTTCGGGCGAGATTGAAACTATTTCAGGTCATTTTAAGTTAGGGCCTGGCGAAAGGCTTTCTGTTTTAAGTCAGGACCACTTTGCTTTCGACGAATATTCTGTGCTTGATACCGTAGTTAAGGGGCACTCGCAACTGTGGGATGTTTTGCAAGAAAAAGATGCCCTGTATGCCAAACCCGATTTTTCTGAAAAAGATGGCATAAAAGCAGCCGAGCTGGAAGAAAAGTTTGCAGACATGAATGGATGGAATGCCGAAAGCGATGCAGCAACTTTGTTAGGGGAATTGGGCATTAAGGAAGAGTTCCATTTTATGTTGATGAAAGATATGAGCGGAAAGCAAAAGGTAAGGGTTTTGCTGGCCCAGGCCCTTTTCGGAAAACCTGACAATTTATTGCTTGATGAGCCTACAAACGATCTCGACCTTGAAACGGTAATGTGGCTGGAGAATTATCTGGCAAATTACGAAAATACTGTTTTGGTCGTATCTCACGACAGGCATTTTCTTGATGCAATAAGTACACATACTGTTGATATTGATTTTGGCAAAGTACAAATGTTTGCAGGCAATTACAGCTTTTGGTACCAAAGTAGCCAGTTAGCATTGAGGCAGCTGCAAAAGCGAAATAAAAAAGTCGATGAAAAGCGTAAAGAATTGAAAGAGTTTATTTCGCGGTTTAGTGCCAATGTTGCAAAATCGAAACAGACTACAAGTCGTAAAAAAATGCTCGAAAAGCTTAATGTAGAAGATATTCAGCCATCAACAAGAAAATATCCGGGCATTATTTTTAGCCCCGAGCGCGAGGCTGGCGATAGGATACTTGATGTTAGCGGGTTAAGCGCAAGCATTGATGGAAAAATTTTGTTTAAGGATGTAGAGTTTTCTGCCAACAAAGGCGAAAAAATAATTTTCTTATCGAGAGATCCCAGAGCTATGACAGCTTTTTTTGAAATCATCAATGATAAACAAAAAGTTGATAAAGGCACATATAAATGGGGTCAGACTATTACATCGGCATATTTGCCCATAGATAATTCTGAGTTTTTCAGAAACAAATTAAGTATATTCGATTGGCTTTGCCAGTTTTCTGAAAACACCGACGAACTTTATATTCGAGGTTATTTAGGTAAAATGTTGTTTACAGGAGAAGACATTTATAAAAAAGTTGATGTTTTGTCGGGTGGAGAGAAAATGCGTTGTATGATTTCGAAGATGATGCTACTTGATGCTAATTCGTTGATTTTGGACACACCAACAAACCACCTCGACATGGAGACGATTCAATCATTCAACAATAATTTAATGAAGTATCCGGGCAATATTTTTATGTCGTCGCACGACCACGAGTTTATTCAATCAGTTTGCAACAGGATTATTGAGCTTACGCCTAATGGTATAATTGATAAGCTTATGGATTACGACGATTATATTGTTGATGATAGAATAAAGGCTTTAAAGGAAAAAATGTACAGAGAGTAGGTATGGAAACATTATTTTAATCATTCTCCTGTGTGTTAAAATTCTTTAGCATGGATGTTTCATATATGCGCTAAAGTTAATTTATCTCACTTAGCACATAAGGGTATTTTTAATGACTGGGAACACAATAATTTATTCGACAAGGTTTATATTGATAAAGAGACAGATGCAATTGCCTGGAGCAAAGATATTGAATTGTGCCCGGATGCTTTATATTTGAAAATATCGAATTTGACTTTCGACGAATGGAAAAATAAAGAACTATTGTATGCCACAGATTAGCCGGTTTTTTAGGAATAATAATCTCAATGTATTTTGATGATCATAACCCCCCGCATTTCCATGCACAATACACAATACAATAAATTTAAAGCTCAGTTCAGAATAAGTGATTTAAGTGTAATTGAAGGTAAATTACCCCCAAGATTTTTAGGATTGGTAATAGAATGGGCAACAATCCATCAGATTGAATTGGTCAAATCAGTAAAATCTTTGTGCTACGGTCTTTTTTTAGCTTGCATATAACTACTCAATAAAATCAATGAGGCATAAAATCAAATTTCACTTTATTGGCCCAATCAGGATTTATAATTTACCTCTTAAATCGCCCTTATAATTTATGTTCTACGATTTCTGCATGAATGAGCTACAGAAAACCTAAATTAATCGTTTTTTTGCAAAATGGAGAAATCAAATTTTTGGAATAAAATAAAACAGCCAATTTTTTCGCTGGCCCCCATGGAAGATGTTACCGACACGGTTTTTCGCGAAATTGTGCTATCGGTTTCCAATCCTGATTTTCTTCAGGTTTTGTTTACCGAATTTACATCTATCGATGGGATGTGCCATCCGGTAGGCAAAGAAAAGGTAAGCCATCGCTTAAAAGTAAACCAAAGCGAAATTGATCTTTTGCAAAAGATGAATGTAAAACTGGTAGCTCAAATTTGGGGTTCCGATCCCGAAAAATTTCATCGTATAACAAAAATGTTGACCGAAGAATGGGGCTTTGATGGCATTGATGTGAACATGGGCTGTCCGGTAAAAAAAATCGTGAAACAGGCTACCTGCTCTGCGCTGATTGCATTTCCCGATCAAGCAAAAGAAATAGTCCGTGCCACACAGGAAGCCACGCATTTACCGGTAAGTGTAAAAACGCGCACAGGAATTAAAAAGCACGAAACCGAAACCTGGATTCCTCATCTTCTTGAAACAAAACCCGATGCACTAATCCTGCACGGGCGCAGCCAAAAAATGCAGTCGGATTATCCTGCCGAGTGGGATGAAATAGGAAAGGCCGTAAAACTGAGGAACGAACTATCGCCTGAAACTATCATCATTGGCAATGGCGATTTGTTTTCGATGGCCGATTGCCGGGATAAAATCGAAAAATACAAAGTTAATGGTGTAATGATTGGCCGTGGCATTTTTAAAGACCCCCGGATTTTTAATCAGGAAAAAAAAGAACCAAGTCCCGAAGAGAAATTGCAGTTATTGTGGAAACACACAGAGCTTTTTGTGAAGACCTGGGGCAGGGATATGAATTTCAATATCATGAAACGCTTTTTCAAAGTTTATTGCAATGGCTTTTATGGGGCAGCAGAACTACGCAATAAACTAATGGATACGAAATGTTTGGATGATGTGGAAAAAGTACTCAAAATAGCCACGAATAGAATCCGCAATAAAATAGTGTAAAACAGCCACGATTGCATGAATAAAAAAAAACTGCGGATTTGTTAATTCGTGCATTCCCCAAATAAAAGTCGGGGCAGGCTGCAGGGCAAACGCATGAAAAAAAGAAAAATTAATTTTATAAAGCCACAGATTCTCAGATTGGTTATTCAATTATTTGACAGAAATCATTAAGCTACTGATTACGAATATTATCATCTCATTATTTTGA
>JAYENH010000070.1:0-5586 GCA_034721995.1 Bacteroidota bacterium | reverse complement strand
TGATTAAACGATTTATCTTTACGCTGCATTTATTGGTTTCTACCTTTACAGTAATGCTTTGCGATATTGCCAATATCGGCAAAACCAATAAATGCAGCGTAAAGATAAATCGTTTAATCAAGTTCGTTTTATTTTCTGTCTATTTTGTATGTTTTGCTGTTTATCTTTTCAAGTTTTAAATTGAACTGAACACATATCAAACCAATAACTTGCTCCGGTTTATCGGGAATATCAAAATAACCGCCGAATTTTAATGTGTCAATATTATTCTGCAATTCAATCTCAATGTCATACTGCCTTTCAATTTCCTGAAACACTTTATTTAGAGGCGCATCCGTAAAATTGAATTTATTTTGTGTCCATGCCAGCAATTCGTTTTCGTTTGCTACGGATTTTTGTCCGGCTTTGTTTTGGTTGTCAATAACGGCTAATTCGCCTTTTGTGATTTTAAATTTTACATCGAACTTTGTACTTGCCACCTTAACTTTTCCGGTTTTGCAATACACATTATATTCTGCATTTCTTGCATAAACATTGAAGCTTGTTCCCAGAACCGTTGTTGTTCCTTGTTCCGACACAACTGTAAATCTTTTGCCTTTTGCTACTTCAAAGAATGCTTCGCCTGAAAAATTTAACTCTCGTTTAAATCTCCACCAATAAGGATTGTATGTAACAGATGTTTCTGCATTTAATTCAATTCCAGAGCCGTCGGGCAATGTTTGTGTAAGGTGCTCGCCTTTGCTTGTGTTTATTGTTTGTGTGTAAAACCGCATGAACAAAGTTATAGAAATAAGCAAAACAACACTTGCGGCAGCAACATATTTTACCCAACTCAAATTGATTTTTTTGATTTTTGTTTTGTTACTTGTTTCCTGTTCTATTTTATCCCATAATTCTTTTTCGGATTTTAAAAAATCAGGTTCAAGTTTTTCAAAAGGGTTTATATTTTTATCATAATTGTCCATTTTTATTTAATTTTGATTTTTTTAATCGCATTGCTCATACGTTTTTCAACAGCTTTAACACTTAAATTAAGATTTTCAGCAATTTCTTTATACTTATAGCCTTCCATTTTGTTCATCAAAAACACCGTTCGTTCTTTTTCGGTCAATACTATCATCGCATTTTCGCATCTTTCAATAAATTCCTGATTTTGTTCATCTTCTTCGCTGTTCTCTTTAAATCTGAATTTGAGATGTTCTATGTAATCTGCATGAACTTTTTCTTTTTTGATATAATCCAGAAATAAACCACCCGCAATTTTATAGAGCAATGCCCTTATTTTGTCGGGATAATAGGTGTATTTATTCGACCAAAGTTTTATAAAAGTATCTTGCAAAATATCGTTGGCAATGTCTTCATTTCCTAAACGATAATAAATATATCGCCGAATTTCGCCCGCATATTGCTCGTAAATATTTTTTAAAAGTACCTTATCCAAATCACTGTTTTTTGAAAAATCAAGAAGCTCCCCGATTAATTATTTGTCGGAAAGCTTCTCACATTGTCGTTATTATTTGCAATTTTTCTTTGCTTTAATCATTTCTTCTTCTTAAAAATAAGCCAGACATCAACAACTTTTGATTGTAATACATTGTTTTTGTCGAGCCAACTTACTGTTGCCACACCGTCACAATCGCCATTGCCAAAATCAATTGCAT
This sequence comes from Bacteroidota bacterium, assembly GCA_034721995.1. Lineage (GTDB taxonomy): Bacteria > Bacteroidota > Bacteroidia > Bacteroidales > M50B96 > JAIOYV01. Next base: position 3,925 of record JAYENH010000070.1, on the reverse strand, counting down.
AAACCATCTCATTTTGATAATAAAACTCAACAATACCGGAAACCACTTCCCATTTACATGTTTCATTTTTTACTAATTCTTCAACAACCACCTTTTCGTAATCCACTTTATCGCCGGTGCCTTTTACAACTACATCGGGTTCAAGACTTTTCAACCATATATCATCAGTTGAGTTTTGTTCTGTTGCGGTACCATCTTGTTTTTCGCAAGAAGTAAAAACTACAACCAAGCTAAGGGTTAAAATTGTTAAAATTCCAAATAATTTTTTCATTGTTACAAATTTTAAAAAGTGAATAAATAAAAATATTTCACTTATAAACCGATTTTCTCTTTCAAAAACCCCACCTTGATATTGATTTTATTTTTGCTAACGGTTAGTGTATGGTATTGTGGCGGTTTTTAAACACAAATATTTCAACTTACACCGATGTTTATTTGATGTTAAATTGCTCATGTTTAGCACTTAACCCGCCATAAACTATATATATTATTAGCTACTTCCATTTTATTCATTCAGTCGTATTTCAATGTCCATTCGTTGATGTAGAATTCTTATAATTTCAATTTCTTCGTTCTCCCTGTTGATTTTATAGAAAATGAAATGTGATTTTATTCGAGAACGAAAATATCCTTTTCTTACTTTACTATAATCTTTCCCGGATTTTGGGTCTTCTGCGAGATATTCTATTTCATCCATTATCAAGTTGAAATATCTGTCAGCCTGTTCTATTGACCATTTTTCAATCGTGTAAAGCCAAATATTTTCAATATCTCTATTTGCTTCTTGACTGATTTTATATTTCATTATTCAGTCAAATATTTTTGATGAAGGTTTTTTAAAAAAGATGTTCGGTCAAAATCTTTTATAAAGCCTGAATTTTCTCCCTTTTTCAGTTCTTTTATAAGTTCTGCTTTTTTAGATTCTTCGTGTTCAAACATTCTCAAAGCAGTTCTCACAACTTCACTTACAGAAGAATATTTTCCTGATTTAATCTGATGATTAATAAAATTATCAAAATAGTCACCTAACAAAATTGATGTGTTTTTCGCCATAACTTATAATTTGCTACAAAGATACCAATTCTTGGTAGAGTTTCAAAATTAGCTTTCAGATTTCGTTCGAACTGGTTGTAGCACAACGGATGGCAATATGCTACGGAGTTTTTGTGTTGCGCCTGCGGCAAAAATTATGGAGTATATTGCGTGTGTGTGCCCTGCATAACCGGAAGCTTTAGGAAAATGTCAAAAATACAAATATTTTCCACAAAATTTCAAGGCAAATTGTGTAATTTATTCCAGAAGGTGCAAGACCTTTATAGGCGGGCTAACTACCCGAACCATTAGCAAGTCGCAAGCTTACTTGCCGTGAGGCATAAACTGAAGGAAGCGAGACTGTCTCGCTTCCTTCAGGCGAGAGTACTGACGAACAGAACTTAGCGAAGCAAATCACAGCCTGCCCCGTTTTTTCGGGGAATATCTGTTAAAATTAAAATCTATAGGTAATAGTTCAGAGCCCAATGATGAAAACTACGGTAACAATAAGACGGTTACAAATCAAAGGCTATGTTTCATTCCTCCAACAACTCTCAAAAGTCCGAAAAGTAATGCCAGAGGTTCAACTTAAATTATCTTTTATCTAATGAACCGTCTCGCCTATCTTTTGGCGAGATGGTGTGAGATGCGCACTGGCGGTCAAATGACCGTCAGCCGTCTACTCGATTACCGCTTGGCATTTCTTTTAGTTCATAATTCGTGCTTCGTCCACCGCTTGCTTCTTTTTGTAAGATATCCTTCTTTATCAAATCTTGAATATCTCGAAGAGCTGTATCTTGTGAACACTTATTAATTTTTCCCCATTTCGAGGTTGTTAGCTTTCCATCAAATCCATCAAGCAGTCTGTTTAGTATTTTTTGTTGCCTGTCATTAAGAATTGTGGTGGAGTGTATTTTCCAAAATTCTGCTTTATGAAGTATTTTCGATAAAGTGTCATCTGTGGAGTCGATAGCATTTATTAGACATTGCAAAAACCACAAAATCCATTCTGTTATATCTGAATTTCCTTTTTGTGTATTTTCAAGTTTTTCATAATACTGTTTTCTTTCAACTCTAATCTGAGCAGACATACTATAGAACCGCCTAATACTTTTGTCAGAACGTGCCAATGTCATATCTGTAATTGCTCTTGTAATTCGTCCGTTTCCATCGTCGAATGGATGAATTGTCACGAACCATAAATGAGCAATAGCCGCTTTAATAACCAAGTCAATTTCATGCTCGTTATCAAACCAATCTAAGAATCTTTTCATTTCTGGTTCTATCCTGTCTGAACTTGGAGCCTGATAGTGAACTTTTTCTTTTCCCATAGGTCCAGATACAACTTGCATTGGACCAGTCGTGTCTTTTCTCCAGTCCGCAACTGTGATTTTATATAGATTACTCCAACCTGACGGAAACAACGCAGCATGCCAACCAAACAATCTGTCTTTAGTCAAAGGCAAATTATATCTTTGTGTAGCGTCAAGCATCATTTCAACTATTCCGTCAACATGACGTTCGGATTCCACTGCTCCAGCGATATCAATTCCCAGTCGACGAGCAATTGAAGAACGTACTTGTTCAATTTCCAAAAACTCGCCTTCGATTTCAGATGATTTTATAACATCTAAAGTTAGAGTATTCAAAACCGCTTCATTTTGCAAATCAAACCCTAGCGATTCCATTTTCCCAAGAAGTCTGCCTTGTTGATTTCTTGCTTCACCAAGTCTTGTCATCACTTTCTTATTGTCCCAAGCGAAGTCAGTCCAGTTTTCTTTTTCGTGTATATAAATCTTCATTCTACGCAAATTATGCGACAAATATACTATTTATTCTCCGCAAACGAAACTTTCTCCGCAAAACATGCTCGGATTAAAAGTGTCAATCTCCGCACGGTCTTTTTTTTTGCTTGGCGGTAACGGTGGCAATATAGCATGAAGCGGATTGCGAGCGATTCAGTATCAAACCAAGATGAAGTTGAAACGGGCTAAAACCGCTTCAATTATGCACTTCACCGCTTTTTGCTATATTGCGTGTTGTGCATCGTATTTTACCGATTATAGAAATTTTGATATCCTTTCAATCTAAGTCCATCTTTCAATTTCTTATCACCCGTCCAAATTTGAAGACCTAAATCAATCGCTAATGCAATAAATGGAGTATCCTTAATGTCAATATTTTTGCATAAATCGTAAGCTTTTTGTCGACTATCTATATCTCAGTTATTAAAAAGTTGGGAGCATAAAATGACATATTACTCTCAAGCAAAATATCTCTAATTTTTGATGCTTTAGGAATCAAAGCAGAGAATATCAAATTAGTATCAACAACTACAGAATTTGAAATCATTTCTTAACTCCTTTAAGAAATTTTTCTCCATTTTGGTTCCACCAGTCCTGATTAATCTGCTCAGCAATACTTAGAATATCAGGACGGAATCCAGATTTTTGTGCTAAATTTTCAACCTGTAGCCGTTTCACTAGAGAAATCAAATAATTTTCATTGAACACCTTTTTATTAAGTTTCAAAATCATTTGATTCCCTTTATTTTCGATCACTAAATTTTCCATATTATCAGTTTTTTACAAATTTACAAAAAATCTAACTCAAAATAGAATTTTTGCAAATCAAATTTTAAAATAGCTTCTCAATATGTTGCACAACGGTTAGTATATGGTTTTGTGGCGGTTTTGAAACACAAATCTTTAAACTTACACCGATGTTTATTTATTGTTAAAACGTTCATATTTAGCACTTAGCCCGCCATAAACTATATACATTGTGTGTGCCCTGCATAAGCAGAAGCTACACACTAACCGGAAGCTTTAGGAAAATATCAAAAATACAAATATTTTCCACAAAAGTTCAAGGCAAAGTGTGTAATTTATTC
>JAYENH010000069.1:0-5597 GCA_034721995.1 Bacteroidota bacterium | reverse complement strand
CACGAATTATCGAAAACGGAAAGTTGGTTGTAAAACCTGCTCTTAGCGAACCCGAATTGCTGAACTTAGCTCCCGTTGGCACTCTCGAAGCTTTTAACAGCGATGGGTTGCGCACACTTTCGAAAACAATAAAAGCCACAAACCTGAAAGAAAAAACCCTGCGATACCCGGGACATGCCGGGATAATGCGGATTTTTCGCGATACAGGATTTTTCGATCAAGAGGAAAAACTAATGGGCAATTCAAAAATTCGTCCCATCGATTTCACATCAAGTCTGCTTTTTCCTAAGTGGGAGCTAAAACCAGGCGAGGTCGATTTTACTATTATGCAGGTTTATGGCGAAGGTGTAAAAAACGAACAAAACCAACGAGTTACTTTCGATTTATACGATGAATACGATCCTGTTTCGGGTATCCATTCCATGGCGCGAACAACAGGATATACCGCTACTTCGGCACTGCGAATGTTGATTAATAATGTGTACACCACAAAGGGTCTTACTTTACCCGAATATTTGGGGAGAGATAAAAAATATGTTGATTTTCTTTTAAAGGAATTGAAAGAAAGAGGAGTTGTTTATAAGAAATCCCGAATGAACCTTTAAACAAAAGTAATTATGAGAAAGATAGAAATTCAAAAAACCGACATTACTAAATTAAAAGTGGATGCTATTGTAAATGCTGCCAACAAAAGTTTACTTGGAGGAGGCGGAGTTGATGGAGCCATACATCGTGCTGCCGGTTCGGCTTTGTTAGAAGAATGTCGCACACTTGAAGGATGCCCCACAGGAGGTGCAAAAATTACCAAAGGCTATCAATTGCCTGCACGTTTTGTAATTCACACAGTAGGCCCGGTTTGGTATGGCGGAAAAAGAAACGAAGGGGAATTGCTGGCTTCATGTTATCGCCGAAGTTTGGAACTGGCAATCGAAAATGGGGTAAGAAGTATTGCATTCCCAAATATCAGCACAGGGGTTTATCGTTTTCCAAAGCGGCGTGCAGCAGAAATAGCCATTGCCGAAATAAAAAGATTCCTTTCGGAAAACACATCAATTGAAAAAATAATATTTGCCATTTTCGATGACGAGAACTTTGAAATTTACGAGGAATTGGTATAATAAATTTCGGGAAACGGTTTTAAGTCAGAAAGCATGATTTGTCGTACACCCCATGATTTTTTCATTTACAATTTCTCGAAAAACCTTTTTGATGTTTGGCGTTTTGATTTTCGCTTTGTTATCTTTACTGCAAAATTAAAATCATTTTACAGATGAAACAGAATAAAAAATATTCCATCGTTTTCATGCTCTCATTGTTTGTTTTTTCGTCGTGTATAATTACAAGCGAAAATAAAAATAGCAAATCGGAAGAGCAGACGGATAAAAAATCAATTTTCAAATCAGAAAACAATAAAGAAGGTTGGGTAGAATACGAATTGCGTTTAGAATTGCCAAACGATGATGATGCCAACTTACTGGAGGATATTTTGTTTGGTGCTATCGAAGGATTGATCGAACATCTCGATCCACGTTTTTCAGTAAAGTTTAAGAATGAATATGCAAGGATCGATTTCGATAAGGTAAATTTTTTAAATAATGAATTTCAATTCGACGATTCCATCAACAATACTTTTCGTTTGTTCGATTTCGATAAAATGATTGTAACCGACTTCGAAACCGATGAAGATGAAAAATGGCTTGCACGCTCCAAAAAGATTGATCAGGAAAAATATAAAATTGAAAAAACAGGAAACCGAAAAGATGTTTTAGGTTTCGATTGCGAAATGGCCTACTTGATTGATCCTTTCGATAACGACACCATTATAGTATGGTATGCTCCTTCGATTCATGTTCCATTGTCGCCTTTTGAGTATGTCCCGATTGAAGGCCTGAGTCTTGAGATGATTTTTGAAGGAGTTGTTATGCGTGCTGTTCAGGTTTCGTTCGATGATATGGAAGATGAATTATTCAGGATTCCCGATAATGTTAAAATCAGAAAAAGTAATAACATAAATGAAGTAACCCGCGAAATATAATTTCGATGACTTACACATATAAATATCCCCGTCCGGCGTTAACTGTCGATGCAGTTGTTTTCAGAAAAAATGAATCAGGTTGGGAAGTTTTGTTAATTGAGCGTGGCAACCAACCTTTTAAAGGAATGTGGGCTTTACCGGGTGGTTTTGTCGACATGGACGAGGATTTAAAAACAGCAGCAAAGCGTGAGTTGAAAGAAGAAACCGGTTTAAGAAATGTCGAACTCAGGCAACTCTACACTTTTGGTGCCATCGATCGCGATCCTCGTCACCGTACTGTTTCGGTAGTATATTGGGGCATTGCCGAAAAAACATCATCAATGGTCGAGGGTGGCGACGATGCAAAACAAGCCCGGTGGTTTCCTGTAGAAAACGCGCCCGGGCTTGCATTTGATCACCATGAAATTCTGAAAATGGCTATTGCCAAACTGGCATCTCAAATGCGAAAATAAAAAGCCGTGAAAACTCATAAGATGGAATATGATGCTTTAAAAAAGCTTGCAGGTTTTCATTTAATCCTGGGATATGTGGTTTTTTAATAATGTTTTTCAACAGTAGCTTTAACGTAAACCAAGGTTTAAAAGAAATCTTTTTAGTTTTGCACAAAATTTCATAAACAAAACGATGGCAGTAAAAATAATTGTAATTTCACTTTATGCCCTGCTGATAATTGTTATTGGTATCAGGGGCATGCGCAAAACAAAATCTTTTTCCGATTTCTTTCTCGGTGGCGGAAATGTAGGTCCCTGGATGACTGCATTTTCTTATGGCACAGCCTATTTTTCGGCCGTAGTGTTTATTGGCTTTGCCGGAAAGGTTGGCTGGGGCTTTGGCTATTCGGGTATCTGGATTGGGGTTTTTAATGCCATTGTGGGCGTGCTCGGGGTTTGGGCCTTGCTCGGCTGGAAAATTAAAAAAATGTCGATCGACATGAAAGTGGCCACCATGAGCGAATACTTAGAAAAACGCTACAACAGCCCATTCATAAAATTGTATGCATCGATCGCAATTTTTGTTTTCATGATCCCTTATTCGGCAGCTGTTTTTATTGGTTTGTCGTATCTTTTCACCTCATCGTTTCCCGGCATCGAATATTGGCATGCCGTTGCTTTTATGGGTGTGTTTACAACTATCTACATAGTTTTGGGCGGCTATAAATCAATGACCATGATCGATACTTTTTTCGGAATGATTATGACAGTGGGGGTAATTATCCTTTTGTTTTATGCTCTTTCGTCGGGCGGTGGTTTTATAAATATTTCGGAAACCCTCCAAAACATTGAACCAAAATTAACCGCAGTGGTTGGCCCTCCCGGATGGTGGCCATTGTTTGCACTTATATTTTTGACCAGTGTTGCACCCTTTGCAATGCCACAGCTTATCCAAAAATTTTATGCAATAAAAGATAAACGCTCGGTAAAAATTGGCATGGTCGCCTCAACATTTTTTGCTTTGCTTATTGGATGTATCGCTTATTTTTTAGGATCGACAACCCGGTTTTTCTTAACACCCGAAGGGACTCCAAATGCTTTTACTGCCGATGGAAAACCAATAGTCGATGCACTTATGCCCGAACTTCTTACCACGGTAATCCCTGATTCTTTATCAATACTTATTCTTTTGCTGATATTGTCGGCTTCGATGTCTACCCTTGCCGCATTGGTTTTAATTTCGAGCTCTTCGTTGTCGAAAGATTTCTATGGTGGGTTTATCAACAAAAATGTTTCTGATAAAAAGCTGACATCACTAATGCGTTATGGAAGTGCTTTTTTCGTTTTACTTTCGGTAATAATTGCTCTTATAAAACCCGATTCGATAGTTGCAATACTCGGTATTTCGTGGGGGGCAATAGGTTCGGTTTTCCTTGGACCATTTATTTGGGGACTGTTCTGGAAACGGGCAAATAAATTTGGGGCAATTTCGTCGTCATTTATTGGACTTACAGTGTGCATTGCTTTTTATATTTACGGAATGAGTTCGCCACAGGCCGGCACTCTGGGAATGATAACATCCTTGGTTGTGAACCCTGTTTTTAGCTTGCTGGTACCCGGTAGGCAGTCTTCAGTAGGCAGTCCACTGTCTCAGAGGGCGAATTGACAAATAGACTACTAACTATCTATTCAACAATGAACTTCCAGTTGTCGACTATATACTGCCGACTTGCGACTGAATTTATTTATTCCAATTAAATTGCTATTTTTGCATTTGGTTGATAAATGAAATTATAAAATGAGATTAAAAATCAAGTCGATCCGTCTTTTTATAAATATTAAAAGTAGAGATACTTACGACTACTTTCTGAAACAATAAACTGTTTGTATTAATTAACCATTCCAATTAATCCTGAAATTAAATTAATCACAAAAAAGAAAATATCATGGATTTGCCATTTGCAGAATCATTCAAAATAAAAGTAGTTGAACCAATAAAACGGAGCACACGCGAAGAAAGATTAGGCTGGATTAAAGAAGCCAAAAACAATTTATTCAACTTAAAAAGTGAACAGGTTTTTATCGATTTATTGACAGATAGTGGAACAGGGGCCATGAGCCATTTTCAATGGTCGGAAATGATGTTGGGCGACGAAAGTTACGCCGGTGCCAGTTCGTATTATAAATTAAAAGAGGCCATAAAAAATATTCTTGGGTTTGACTATTTCCTGCCTACCCATCAGGGGCGGGCTGCCGAGAATGTTCTTTTTTCGGTATTGGTAAAAGAAGGCCAAATTGTGCCTGGTAATTCTCAATTCGATACTACCAAAGGACATGTCGAATTCAGAAATGCCAAAGCTGTTGACTGTACAATTGCCGAAGCTTTCGATACTACATTCAATCATCCATTTAAGGGCAATGTAGATTTACAAAAACTTGAAAATGTCCTTAAAAGCCATCCGCATGAAAAAGTGCCTTTTGTAATTGTTACTGTAACCTGTAACTCGTCGGGGGGGCAACCTGTTAGCATGAAAAACCTGAAAGAGGTTTATGCGCTGTCGAAGAAATACAATAAACCCGTTGTTTTCGATTCGGCCCGTTTTGCAGAGAATGCCTATTTCATAAAGATACGCGAAGATGGCTATCAGGATAAAAGCATTAAGGAAATTGTAACAGAAATGTTCCAATATGCCGATGTCATGACCATGAGCAGTAAAAAAGATGCCATTGTAAATATGGGTGGTTTTATTGCCATGCGTGATGAAACATTGTATAAACAAGCTTCGGTTTTCAATATTATGTTCGAGGGATTTATAACTTATGGTGGTATGTCGGGACGCGATATGAATGCCCTGGCACAAGGTCTTGACGAAGGGACCGAATTTGATACCCTCGAAACCAGGATAAAGCAAGTTGCATATCTTGGCCAGAAATTAACTGATTTTGGCATACCTATTCAAATGCCTTATGGTGGCCATGCCATTTTTATTGATGCAAAAAAATTTCTGCCCAATTTGCCAAAAGAACAATATGTTGCACAAACCCTTGCTTTGGAATTATATATCGAATCGGGTGTGCGTGGTGTTGAAATTGGAACACTGTTGGCCGATAGGGATCCTGACACACGCGAA
>JAYENH010000068.1:0-5598 GCA_034721995.1 Bacteroidota bacterium | reverse complement strand
TGTACAGTAGCTCTGAGCCTTTACCGTTGTGGAGAAAACCCCTAGTACGGCAATCATCGCAAAGAGATAGGTAATCGCTTTTTTCATAATAAATTAATTTAGTTAAACAATAAGTATTTATGTGTATTATATTCTCCTTATTAAAAAATAGCTAATTTATAGCTTTGATATTGCTTTTCATCTAATAAAATATGCACTACATTTGATTCTGGTAAAAATAATAAAATTATGCCTCATTTGGCTTTGATCGCAGGAATTAATTCTATCTTACAAATGCTCTGAATACATGAGTATTATATCGAAATAGTAAGTTGCATAGAAAAAATTGCAAAAATAATTATGATAAAAATCACTGTGTAAAGCCAAATAATGCTATTCAAGGTAAATGAAACTGATCCTGTCAAAAATTCTGTCAAGAAAGCTTTTTTTGTCTTCAGGGAGGTTTTAGATATTCATAATTCAAATAGAATTTATGTAAATATGTAGATATTTAGGTGTATAGATAATTTGATTAGTAAATAATTTTGTAGTACTTTGGCTTCAATATTTTAAAACAAATTTTTAAAAAAATAAAAATGCAAAAAATTACTGTAATTGGAGCCGGAAATGTTGGTGCTACATGTGCAAATGTAATTGCACATAAAGAGTTGGCTAAAGAAGTAGTACTTATTGATATTAAGGAAGGTGTGGCCGAGGGGAAAGCCCTTGATATCTGGCAAACATCGTCGATTAATCATTTTAATACCCGTGTAGTTGGTTACACAAACAACTATATAAAAACCAAAGGTTCGGGTGTTGTCGTTATTACTTCCGGTCTGCCACGTAAGCCGGGAATGTCGCGCGATGATTTAATTAAAACTAATGCCGGTATTGTAAAAGATGTTGTAGAGAAAGTAGTAAAGTATTCTCCAGAAGCAATTATTATTGTGGTTTCGAACCCCTTGGATGTTATGACTTATGCTGCAAAACTTGCATCGCACAAAGCCGACAATAAAGTGTTTGGAATGGCCGGGATACTTGATTCAGGTCGATACAAAGCCTTCCTTTCCGAAGCATTAAATGTTTCGCCTAAAGATATTCAGACCCTCCTACTTGGTGGCCATGGCGATACCATGGTGCCACTACCACGTTATACTTCCGTATCGGGGATACCCATAACCGAGCTTTTAGACTCAACAGTAATTGATAAAATTGTTGATCGTACTAAAAAAGGTGGAGGAGAATTGGTCAACTTGATGGGCACTTCGGCCTGGTATGCTCCCGGTGCAGCAGCCGCCCAAATGGTTGAGGCCATTGTTGATGACCAGCAACGCATTTTCCCTGTTTGTGCTAAACTGAATGGCGAATTTGGGCTTAAAGATGTTTTTCTTGGAGTGCCTGTTAAGCTTGGCAAAAATGGTATCGAAGAAATTATTGACATCAAACTTAGTAAAGACGAATCGAAATTACTTCACGATTCGGCAAATTCAGTTAAAGGTGTGATGAAGATACTTGATGATATGAAATTGTTTTAATTGTTTTTTTCTCTTAATAGTTTGTATAGTTGGCCGGGCATTTTGCCCGGCTTTTTTTATAAATAAAAAATTACATCCTGAATATATCAAGAAACTCATCATCAATATCCATATTAATAATATCGTGCTTGTTCAGGATTTCGAAATACTGTTTCACTTTTTCTATTAATGTTTCTCCTTCTACATAATCAAAATTAACTCGATCGAGAAATAATTCAACCCTGTCAACAGGCTGTCGCATCATATCAAATGACAGTTCTGCCGAGGCTTTTCTGTTATTGTTTACCCATTCGATTGCCAATTTCAGTTCTTCCAGGAACACTTTTGTTTGCTCAGGAAATTTTCTTGCGAATTCACCTTTCAAAACCAAGCCTGCATTTGGAAAGCTGCCGAAACCGGGGTTTATTTTGTTCCATATTTCATTATATGACAATACCGAAATGTCCTGATTTCTGTCCTGCATAATTTTTATGGCATAACTTGCTTCGGGTTCTCGCAGGATAACTGTGTCTGCTTTTCCGGTAACAAAATCTCTGTAAATCTCTTCTGGTCTGCCAAATGGTTTTCCATAAACAAATTTGAAATCATTAGGGTTTAAGCCACTTGCCTGAATTAAATACTTAGTGATTTTTGCAGGTGGGGCTTCTTCAAACAAAGGAGTATATATTTCTTTTCCCTTTATGTCTTCAAAACTATCGGCTTTATATCTGCTTAATATTACAAAATTATCCCAAACAAAAAGTGCAGGGATTTTAATATCGCTGTTGCGCAATTTTGCCGATGTAATAAGTGCCGAAAAACTAATGTCGGCTTTTCCGTTTGTAATCCATGCGAGGTGCTTTTCTGTTTCTTCCCAAACCTTTAGTTCTTTTATATTGATGTGTTTCCTGATTTTGTCGGATTGAAGCAATCGCATTATTACCGGATAGGCAACCGGAGTTGCCGATTGTATTACAGCATCAATTTTTGTCGAGGATGTTTCCTCATCATTGCTTTCGCTTATTTTTTTGTGGAAATATATCCAAAATTCGCCCGTTCCCATTTGTTCTGTTATATGCTCATAGCCCATTTCCGAAAGCATGTTTATCATCGGATGTGGTTCAAAACGTTGAATCAGGACAAACCCGCTATCCTCTTCAATTTCGTAAGCTTTTTTTATGATTATATCGAAGGGGTCGCTGGTCATTTTTCTTACATCAAGAGTTTCGAATTCATCTTTTCGCTCTTCCCAGTTAACGATTTTTTCTTCGTGCTGAGGATTGAAAATAGAAACTCTGTATTCTCTGGTTTTTTCAATATTAAAATTTAGCTTTAGTCCACTTGTTACTTTTAGTAATTCGTTAGGCTTTTCTACCGAAATTATTACTATGTTTTGTTGTGGATTTAATTCTGAAACTTTTTTAATTAACTCTTCAATTGTATTGTTGTTGTATATATATCGTTCGTTACTCTCGCTCCATGTTATATCGATACTTTTATTTTCAATATCTTCTCTTTGATCTCCAATACATTCGGGCATACTTTTCAATAACTTATCTTCAACGCCAAGATGTTTATTTATGGTATGCAAAATTTCGCAAACCGATATTCCTGAAATTTTTGCTGCATCGTTAAAATTTGCAAACCGGGCAAGAGTATTGTACAATGCCGGTGTTTGCATACGCTTAAATTTTGGCGATAAATCAATTAATACTTGTTTTAATTGCGGATATTTATCTAATGTTGCCTTTATGTTCGATTTAGCCAAAACCGCATCTGCCCTTTCTGTGTTTTCGCTTTTATCAACTTCAATTGCATCAACAGGACAAATATCCAATGCTGCCATACATTTAGTTTCTTCATCATTGTTTTCAGGTTGCTTTTTCAGATATGCAAGATTGCTATCATCAATATCGAAATTATTACCTGCTACTTCTTCACAGGCTCTACAGCCTATACATTCTTTTGTAACTTTGTATTTTTTCACCTTATACTTATTTAGATTAAATAAGCGCAAAAATAGATAAAATAATTCTCACTCGCAATATAGGATTTTAGGTTTCGGGCAAAGTTTGCGGGTTAACTGATTATTGAAAAAATATTGCAGAGCTTTGAAAAACAAATCTTCAAGATAAAAAAACATATTTTCAATTACAGGATTCCAATTATCTTTTTATCGATAAAAGTTCCACATCAAAAATCAGGGTTGAATTTGCCGGTATTGGTCCCATCTCCCGGTTGCCATAAGCCAATTCAGGTGGTAATATCAAACGAAGTTTATCTCCTACATTCATCATTGCCACGGCTTCTTCCCAGCCTTTAATAACTTTACCCCGGCCAAGCGGAAATACAAATTCCTGATTGCGTTTTACCGAAGAATCGAAGATTGTTCCATCTTGTAAATAGCCTGTATAATGCATTGCAACATTTTCGCCGGCTTTTGCCCGTTCACCGTTTCCTTCTTTAACAATGTAATATTGTAGTCCCGATTCTGTGGTGTACATTTTTTTTCCTTCTATATCGAATGGTTTTATTTCGATTATGGCTTCAATTTCTAATAATTCAACATCAAAAATTAATGTTGAATTTGCAGGTATCAACTTACTCTCTTTTTTGCCAAATGCTAATTGTGGAGGAATAATAAATTGGAATTTATCGCCAACCTGCATAAGCATTACACCTTCGTCTAATCCTTTTATAACTTTGCCATTACCTGCAACTAATTTATGCGGTTTTTCTCGTTTAAAAGTCGAATCAAACATTTTTCCATCCGAGAGGTAGCCCGAATAGTTGATTTTTATATTCCTGTCCTTCGTAACTTTTTCTCCGCTTCCTTTTTCAATAATAATATATTTTAATCCCGAAGGAGTACTGATAGTGTCTTTACCTTCGGTGTTAAATGCTTTTATTTTTGGCTTTTGGGCAGCAGCAGCTTGTTTCTGAAAATCTAACAAGCGTACATCGAAAAACAATGTCGAGTTTGGAGGAATCGATCCCATTTCGCGGTTACCATAAGCAAGTTCGGGGGGGATAACCAAATTGGCTTGTCCGCCTTTTTTTAGCAAGGCAATACCTTCGTCCCAACCTTTAATAACTTTTCCTACACCAAGTTGAAATGTAATTGGTTTTTTACGTTCGATAGAGCTATCGAAGACAGTACCATCGGCAAGTTTACCTGTGTAATGTACCATCACCTGATCGCCATGCTGTGGAAAATCACCTTGTCCCGGAAAAACAATCTTTATTTTAAGACCCGAACCTGTACTGAGATAATCCTTATATGGGTCTTCATTGCTTTGCGAAAACAAATTAAATGGAACAAAACTTATCAGAAAGAAAATTGCAATTGAATAAGAAAATTTTAAGTATTTCATTTTAATTATAGGTGTAATGAGTTATCAATGTTAATTAATTTTACTTCGAAAAGCAAAGTTGAATATGGGGGTATTGGCCCAACTTCTTTATCGCCATAAGCTAAGTGCGATGGAATTATCAAAGTAGCTTCGCCACCAACTTGCATTAGGGTCAGGCCCTCGTCCCAACCTTGTATTACCTGTCCAATACCTAACTCAAATTCAAATGCTTCGCCCCTGTCATAGGAAGAGTCGAACTTAGTGCTGTCTAAGAGGTATCCGGTATAATGAACTTTTACAATATCGTGTGGGCTTGGCATCATGCCATCACCTAATGTTGTTTCGATATAATATAGGCCAGATTCGGTTGGCGAAACAGTAATATTGTTTGCTTCAATGTATTCGTCTAATAATTGTTTCTCAAGTATTGCCAGCTTACTGGTTTCATCTTTCATGCACGAAAAAAGCAAAAAAGTTAATAAAGTAAAAATTGAAAATTTATATATTCTCATAATGTTGTATTTAGTCAACTTTAAGTAATTCAACTTCGAAAATCAATGTCGAGAAAGGAGGGATTGGGCCGACTTGTTTTTCGCCATAAGCTAATATCGACGGGATAATTAACCGGGCTTTTCCACCTTCTTTCATTTTAGCAATACCTTCGTTTAAACCCTGTATTATTTGATCCGATCCGAGGATGAATTTCAACTCTTTGTTGCGTTTTATTGATGAATCGAAAATATCACCGTCAA